>DAOUES010000229.1:0-3161 GCA_034430335.1 Anaerolineae bacterium
GGAGGAATGGCCGGAGCCGAAGGCTCCGCAGGGCGAAGCCCTGATGGAGTGTCCAAGCAAACCGGTTCCCGAAGGGACAAAATCCCGGAGAAGCCACTACCTATGGTAGTGGTTAGGGATTTTGAGGTTTGCCATTCACCGCCAGCTTGTTGATGGGATGCGCCATGCCGGGCTTAATGTTGTCCGGGCCGTTGATGTTTTACCGGCAGGAACCCTGGATTTTCAACATCTGGCCTATACCGCCAGACAGAATATGGTGATTGTCAGCCACGACGCGAGCACCATGCCTGCCGCGTTCTGGGCTTTCCTGGAAATATCCGAGCATCCTGGTCTGATCATCATTGCTCAGAAGTACAGCCAGCAGGTAGGTGATATTGTCGAGTGGATAGAATCTCAAGCAGCATCAACACTCCGAAACAACGTGAGGTATTATCCACAAAGGAGTTGAATTCATGACGACACTGTCGATCAACCATATCGAACAAACTCCCGAATTAAAAGGCGGTGTACCGCATATCGCCGGACGGCGTATTCCTGTCCACCGAATTGTGATTCAGCACGCATTTTATAACGAAGACGCCCCGGCAATTGCCGAAGCGTATAATCTGACACTGGGTCAGGTACATGCCGCACTGTCATACTATTATGATCATATGGAAGAGATCAACACGATCATCGCCGAGGAAGATGAGTCTTACGCTGCCGCCGTCGAACAGCAGTCGTTTACCGAATCGACCGGCGGGGAATATATCACAGCGGCGCAGGCAAGGTCACTGCTTGGCTTGAGTGAAGAGAGTCGCTATATATCGCGTTTGTGCCGGGAAGGTCGCCTGGAGTGCAAGAAGATCGCTAACCGGTGGATGGTGACGCGCTCCAGCGTCGAAGCGTATAACCGCGCCAATCCGGGGCGGGGCCGTCCATCAAAGGAGCAGATTGCCTGAACGGGCCTTTCAATCAAATATGGTGAGGATGATTCCTCGTCAAGCCTAACGTTTCCCATCCAGCGCAGTGATGAATCTCCAGGTAAACGTAAAATTCCGCAGCATCGCATGCGGGCAGAGCTTGTCGACCGTGTCGTCGATCCGGTGCCAGAAAAGCTCCGGGCCGCTGTAACCCCGCCGCGCGCCCTGCCGGTTCAGGCCGATGAACGTGATCGCCGGGATGCCCACCCGCAGCGCGTCGGCCATTTCCGAGTGGCCGCCGTTGACCGTCGTGGGATGTGCCTCTAATTCGGGCCACGTAGTGGCGATATCTTCACAGATCGAAACCAGTTCCGGCGACGCCTTGTAGTTGAAATACCCGATCATCCCTTCTTCGGCCAGCCACGCCGGGCCGTCGATCCCGAAAATCTCGAAGACCAGCGCCTTGGGATTCTTGAACTTGGATTTGTACCGCCGGAAGAAATCAATTGCCCCGTAGTGTTTGACCTCCTCGCAGCCGGTGTTGACGAACCAGACCCGCGTGTTTTTCAACGGGTGATTTTTGAGCATCTCGGCCAGCGTCAGCACCAACCCGACAGCGGTCGCATTGTCATTCGCGCCGGGGCTGAAAGGCGACAGCTCGGCTTCCAACATGATGAAGACCATCACGATGGCGCAAAGCAGGCTCGGAATCGATAGAAACCGGATCGAACTTCCCTGGGTGATGATCCCCGCCAGGTAGATCGGCACCTGTGCCGCAAACACCGAATACGTGATCGTGGTCACCGTTCGGAAAAAGTTAAGCCACTTTGCAGAGCGAAACATCAGCGGTGAACGGTTCGTATCAACATGCCCCACCAGGATCAAATCCTGAAGGTGTTCGGCAGCCGGATCGAGCCGGGCAACCACGTTCTGGCTGTTCCCGCGCGGCAGAATGGATCGGATCGGGTTGTCTCGGAACAGCATCTCCATCGTTTCCGAATACATCGCGATGAAAGCCAGCAAAAACGATGCAGCCGCGCCGATCCGTCCCCCCAGTGGGTAGATGACGAAAGCCGCCAGCAGCATCAGCCCGGCAATGAAGTGAACCAAATACAACGAGGTCGCGCTCCTGAACGGTTCGACGGTGACCTCGTAGTCGAGGCTCTGGAAGGTCTCGGCGCAGTATTCCGATGCCCGCCGCTCCGCGTCGGTGGTCGAGCCGCGCGGTCCGATGTGATCGACCAGCACCCGGATATGCCTGAACCACGTTCTGAGATGCGCCCGGAATTCCGCCCCCGGTAGTTCTTTCATTTGTTTCTCCAGATATAATCTGTCTCTATTCCCCACCGGCAAACGCCGTTCGCCTGTTCCTTGCAAAAGGGCAGGTGGTGCAGATTACTGTATTGGTAAACAATTTTACCGCCAGTTCGTTATGAAATGAAAGCACTCTTCAGGACTTGTAAACCTGAATTTCGAACAATTCTTCTGACGTTTCATGACATTTGATCAGGTGTCGTACGGGCGCAGGGGTCGCATGGCGGTCGATAATCAACCGAAAGGTTGATTGATAGCTACAAGCGAAACGTGCGGGATCGGGGTTTGTGACCCATCAGGTAAAGTGGTGAGAATTCGGGTTACAGTACGCTAAAGTTAATCGGCGAGGGGCAGGGAGAAAGAAAACGTACTGCCTTTCCCCGGCTCGCTTTCCAGCCAGATTTTTCCGCCGTGCAGATCGACGATCAGCTTGGAGATCGTCAGCCCCAGGCCGGTGCCGCCTATTTCGTTGAACACCGCCTCGGAGCGGAAGAACTGCTCGAATACCTGTTCCTGGTCCTCCCGACTGATCCCGATTCCCTTGTCCTGCACACCGATCTCGATCCCGCCCGCTTCTTTCCTGCCCCGGATGATGATTACACCGCCATCGGGCGAATACTTGACGGCATTCGAGAGCAGGTTCCAAAGCACCTGTTCCAGGCGAGAGCGGTCAGCGTTGACCGGCGGCAGGTCGTCAAGGCCGACTACCTGGATAGAATGTTCGTTTGCTGCTTCCGCAAAAGGCCGCACCACCTGATCAACCAGTTGCGCGATATCGACCGGCTCAAATTCGAGTTCCAGGCCGCGCCCGGACTCCAGGCGCGTGACATCGAGGAGGCTGTCGATGATCCGCTCCAACTGCTGGGACTGCCGGTCGATGAATTCGAGGTAGCGTTTGTTCCGCTCGTCGTCGAGTTTACGGGTCAGCAGGATTTGACTGAACCC
>DAOUES010000230.1:0-21249 GCA_034430335.1 Anaerolineae bacterium
CCAACTGGGGCCGGTTGAAGGCGGACTTCGGCTGGGAGGCCGAGCGGATCGCGCTGAAAGACGATTCCGGGATCACTGCCGGGGCGCTGGTGCTCTACCGGCGGCTGCCCTTTCGATTGGGCACGCTGGCCTATGTGCCGCGCGGCCCGGTCGTCGATTGGGCGGATACAAAAGCTGTCGAGGCGCTGCTATTGGCGATTGGTGATGCCGCGCGCCGCCGTAAGGCGATCCTGTTGAAGCTCGAACCCGATCTCCCCGACACACCCGCCAACCGCGAATCACTCGCCGGGCTGGGGTTCCGCGAATCGGCGCAGACGGTTCAACCGCCGCGCACGATCCTGATCGATATTTCGGGCAGCGAAGACAATATCCTGGCCCGGATGAACCAGGGCACGCGGCGAAAAATCCGCACGGCGGCGAAAAAGGACGTGGCGGTCGAGCAAAGCGGCGCGGCGGGGATCGATGCGTTCAACGCGCTGATGGCGGTCACCGGGGAGCGCAATGAGTTCGGCGTTCACAGCGCCGACTACTACCGGCGGGTGGCAGAGCTGTTCGTCCCGGAGCGGGCGGCGCTGCTGATGGCCCGTTACGGCGAGAAAACACTGGCCGGGCTGTTCGTCTTTGCGCTCGGCGATACGGCATGGTACTTCTACGGGGCATCCTCGAACGAGGAGCGCAGCCGGATGCCTGCCTACGCCCTGCAATGGGAAGCGATCCGCTGGGCACGGGAACGCGGCTGCACGGTCTACGATATGTGGGGCGTGCCCGATGCAGACTTCGAGACGCTCGAAGACGAGTTCCAGGACCGGCAGGATGGCCTGTGGGGAGTCTACGGGTTCAAGCGCGGGTTCGGCGGCGAAGTCGTGCGGGCAGTCGGGGCCTGGGATCGGGTCTACAGGCCGCTGCTTTACCGTCTCTACACACTTGCGGTTAAACTACGCCGGTAGATCGGAAAGATCAACCGCCAAGAGCGCGAAGGGCGCAAAGATTAATTTATTCCAGGGGGAGATCGTATGGCTGAATACATAACCAAAGCACAGCTACAGGACGCCATCCAGGAAGGGCGGCTGGATTTTGATCGCCTGCTGAACCGGTTCGAAAAAGACGAAATGCCGGAAGTCGTACTGGCAAACGGCTGGACGGTGGCCGACGTGATCGCCCACATCGTCGTGTGGGATCAGCGGTTATTGGGATGGCTGGCAGCGACCGCGCACGGCGACAACCCGTCGCTGCCTGCGCCGGGCTATTCCTGGGGCGACATCGATCAGTTGAACGAAGAAAGCCGGATCGCGCAGCAGGGGCGGCCCATCGACGACCTGCTGGCCGATTACAACGCCTCGCTGACGCTGATCTTCCACGCGCTGGAGCAGTTCGACGACGAGGCGCTCAACTCGCAGTATTTCGCGTCCGAAAACCTCCCGCTGTGGAAGTTCTTCGCGGCCAATACCTGCGACCATTACGCCGAACACAGCGGCGATATCGCCGCCTGGCTCGAAGCGAACAATCGTTGAATCACCCTGACAACTGTATACCGTCGATATCGACGGTATGCAGCCATTCCACCCAATGATCGGTTAAACTACACCCATGCAAATACACTCATTGACAATCAACAACCGCGAAAAATGGAACGCGACCCTGGCCCTGATGCCCTTTGCCCACGTGCTGCAAACCTGGGAATGGGGCGAGTTCAAGGCGTCGACGACGGGCTGGCAGCCGCACCGGATCGCCTTTATGGACGGGGAAACGGTCGTGACGATGGCGCAGATACTCACCCGGCGAGAAGGCCCGTTCCAGGTGATGTACGTTCCCAAAGGCCCCGCGCTCGATTACACCAACGAACCGCTGCGCAAAGCGGTGATCGACGAATTGAAGTCGTATGCCAGGCAGCAAAGGGCGATCTTCATCAAAATCGATCCCGACGTTGTTACCGGCGCGGGCGTGCCAGGCACACCCGGCGCATGCGACGACGCGCTCGGCCTGCAAATTGCCGTTGAATGGAAAGCCGCCGGGCTGCGCTTCTCCCGCGAGCAGGTGCAGTTCCGCAACTCGGTAATCGTCGACCTGCGGCGTAGTGAAGACGATCTGCTGGCGGTGATGAAACAAAAGACACGCTACAACGTCAGGCTGTCGCCGCGCCGGGACGTAACGGTGCGGTTCGGCAGCGTCGACGATCTCGACCTGCTCTACGATCTCTATGCCGAAACTGCCCTCCGTGACGGGTTCGTGATCCGCCCACTGGATTACTACCGGCAGGCGTGGGGCGCGTTCATGCAGGCAGGGCTGGCCCAGCCGATCATCGCCGAGTATAAGGGCGATCCGATTGCTCACGTGATCGTCTTCGGGTTTGGCAAACGGGCCTGGTATTTTTACGGCGCAAGCTCGGACGAGCACCGCAGCCGGATGCCGACCTATCTCTTGCAGTGGGAGGCGATCCGCTGGGCGAAAGCCCAAAAGATGGTGCTGTACGATTTCTGGGGCGCGCCAAACGATTTCGAGGACGAAGACGACCCGCTGGCCGGGGTGTTTCACTTCAAGGAAGGATTCGGCGGGACGGTCGTCAGGCGGATCGGGGCGTGGGATTACCCGGTCAACCGCCTGCTGTATGCCGGTTACACGACCGTGATGCCGGTCGTACTGAGCGTGATGCGCCGGATCGGGCGGCGCAGGCTGCAAATGGACAGTGGAGAGTAAGGCATGCACCAGCTTGCAATCCGAACACACAACAGCAAACAGGTGATCGACATTACCGGGGACGTTCAGGAGGTCATCCGCAAGGCCGGTTTGACCAACGGCCTGTGCAATGTCTTCGTGACTCACACCACAGCGGCGATCACCACCGCCGATCTCGACCCAGGCACCGACCTGGATATGCTGGACGCTTTCTACAAGATGGTTCCCAACCTCGATTACCGGCACCCGCACAACCCGCCCCATACACCCGACCACATCCTGGCGACACTGGTCGGGCCGTCGGTGACCGTTCCCGTCGAGCGCGGCCAACTCGTGCTGGGCACCTGGCAGCGGATCGTGCTGTTCGAGTTCGACGGGCCGCGCAGCCGCACCGTCTGTGTGACGCCGGTGGGGTAGACGACAATGAAGATCGACACCCCACGCCTTCAATTGATCCCGTTGACAATGGAACAGCTTGCCCGGCTGATCGAAGATACAGACAGGCTCGAAGAAGAACTCGACCTCCCTATAGCCCGCGAGATGCTCGCCGATCCCGTACCCAGGGCAGTCAGGATCAAGCTGGGAAAGATGCGCCAGATCGGGCCGGAGGATCATCACTGGCTGACCTACTGGCTGATCGCCATCAAAGAGGAGAGGATCGGGGCAGGATTGGCCGGGTACAAGAACCTTCCCAACGACAAGGGCCATGTGGAGATCGGCTACGGGATCGACCCGGCTTTTCAGAGCAATGGTTATACGACCGAAGCGGTGCAGGCGCTGATCGCCTGGGCATTCGAGCAGCCCGGCTGCCGGGCGGTCACCGCGACGACGGTCACCAACCCGGCGTCGAACCGGCTGCTCGAAAAGGTCGGGATGCGGATCGTCGTCAACGAATGCGGGGCGGTGGACTGGATCGTCGAGCGAGAGAAAAACTAACCGCGAAGAACGCAGAGGACGCAAAGGGAAAAGAAGTTATGAACGAAAGCCAGCCGTTTCCGATCGATGATCTGCCGCGTGTCTCGATTGCCCATCTCCCCACCCCGATCGATTACCTGCCCAACCTGAGCAGGCACCTCGGCGGGCCGGAGATTTTCGTCAAGCGGGACGACCAGACCGGGTTGGCGACCGGTGGGAACAAGGCCCGCAAACTCGAATTCCTGATCGCAGAGGCGCTCGAAGCCGCCGCCGACTGCGTGATCACTGCCGGATCGACCCAGTCGAACCACGCACGGCAAACTGCCGCCGCTGCCCGCCGCGTGGGACTCGAACCGCACCTCGTACTGTATGCACCGGGCGGCAGCCCGCCCGAAACGCCGACGGGCAACGTGCTGATCGATATGCTGCTCGGCGCGGCCATTCACTGGACGACCGAATCGGCCCCGTATGCCGGGGCGATAAAACGCGTCGAACAAGTGTTGAAAGCCGACGAGCGGCGGCCCTATATCATCCCCTACGGCGGATCGAATGCGACCGGCATCATGGGCTACGCCGCCGCGATGCGGGAAGTCGGCAGGCAGATCGAGGAGATCGGCGCATTCGACGCGCACGTCTTCGCCACGTCGTCGGGTGGAATGCAGGCCGGGATGATCCTCGGCGCGCATCTGACCGGCAGCCTGTTCGACACGCGGCTGCTGGGGATCAGCGTCGATGAACAGGCCGAAACCCTTGCACAGCGTGTCGCCAACCTGTCCAATGATGGGGCGCGGCTGCTTGGCCTCGACTGGCGGATCAACGACGACGTCCCCGACATCAACGACGATTATCTCGGCGGCGGCTACGCCGTTGTCGGCGATCTGGAACGCGAGGCAATCCGGCTGCTGGCCGAAAAAGAAGGGCTGCTCGTCGACCCGGTTTACACGGGCCGGGCCTTCGGCGGGCTGGTCGACCTGATCCGCAGGGGGGAGTTCGGCAAAGGCCAGCGCGTGTTGTTCTGGCATACCGGCGGGACAGCGGCGCTGTTTGCGTTTGCGGATGACCTATTAAAATGAAAACGGCGATGGAGACTCCATCGCCATTCAATGATATCCTTCGATTAACCGCGTTAGCTTACGTCGCGGCCTGCGCTCCCTTTTCCTGCAAATAGAACGCACGAACGGCTTCCCCACGCACGAAGGCCAGCGCCGCGCTCGCCTTCACGTCGACCGCGAGCGGGTACAGTGAATAGATATCGAGATTGGTCGCATAGTGAAAGGCACGTCCACCGGCGGTAAAAAAGATATCCTCCGGGTTGGTGTCCATTCCCATATGGAACGTCCCGCGCAGCAGATAGGTATCGGTGAAGCAGATCAGGTTTTCCTTCCGGGGCAGCGGCCTGACCGCCGGTTCGTAGCTGCCCAGGATGATCACCTGCGGCTCGGTTCGCGGAATGAACAACTCATCCATCGAGACAGGGCCAAGACGCATCCCCTGGCGGAGAGGCATCAGCGTGGCATCGATGATTGAGAGCGCTAGGAGATCAGTGGCGTTGAAGTATATTGCCGGGTCGCCCCGCGCGACAAGTTCACCGTAGACACGATAGTGCGTGGTCAGAATATCAGCCGGGTAGCGATTAACTAATATTTGCACCTCGATCCTCCCTCTCAGCCGTATACGCCGATAATTAGCATCGACCGGAACCGGAACACCCTCCGGCGGTGATCGCTAGGCAATCTCGTGGAATACGCGGATGGCATCCTTGTTGACGAAGATCAGCCCGGCCTGGCCCGCAATTTCTACCGACAAATTGCGGAGCGCAAAGATTTCTGCATTTGTGGCCGGGTAGAACGGGCCGGGCAGGTTGAATACTTCATTGGCCTCTGTCTCGGTCGGCACGTGGAAGGTCGCCCGAATCGCGTAGGTATCGGTGAAACAGAGCAGCCTGATCGATTTGGGCCGCAGGGCGGCCTCGGATGGATCGACGTTGGCGACCAGCAGCACCTGGATGTGATCCCTGGGAACCGAGGTTTCGACGGGGACTTTCATCTCGCCGATGCGGGCATCGGGCATAAGCGGCACGATGGTCGCGTTTTCGATGGGAATCGCCAGCACCGCCGGGTCGTTGACGTACATCGACGGGTTGCTGCGCGGGCTGATTTCCCCGGCGACCTGGTAGGAAGACGCCAATACCTGCACCGGGTAGATCGTTTTTTGTATTTCCATTAGGCCATCCTTTTGCTATTACTGCCTCAGATTTCCGGCGCTGATGTCGTTTAACAAAATAACCCGGATATTTAGAACCTGCACACCCCGAAAACCTGCCGCCCCCCTTAGCAAAGGGGGGGCTGCTTCTCGCCTGAGCGAGAAGCAGGGGGGTGATCCGTGTTAATTACTAAAACTTCATAAGCACCGGTGCTCAGGCCGGGTTCACCGGTCCGACGGCTCGATGGTAAAGAGCATCCCCTCGCCGCGCCCGTAAACCTCCGGAAAGTAGAATTCCTGGGCAACCGCCGGAATGATATGATATGTTCCGGGGATGCCCAACCTGACCTGGTAGGTATACTGGTACGTCCCTGCTGGTAGATAGTCAGCGAAGAGGACTGCCTTTTCATCTCGCAGATCGGTCTGGCTGAACCACCACCATCCCCAGCCATACGCCAGCGGATCGGTGGGACGCAGGGTTGGGCGCTCGCCGACGATGCTCTCGGTTTGCAATTCGAGATTGACCGCCTCGACGCCCGCCGGGTACGGGTCATTGACGACCACGTAGTACAGGTCATGGGGGGCGATGATGGTCAGCTCGACGGTGAGCACGTCGCCGACTTTGCCGCTCGTGACCGCGTTTCCATCCGTGTTGAGGTAGCGGCGGCTGACGATCACGCCCCGGCTGAGTGGATCGACCTCTTCGACGGGCAGGTCAACCGACAGGTGGGCCGTGTAGTACAGACGCCCCGGCCCCGCCGAGCGGTCGATCATCAGCGTATTGACGTTATCACGCAGCATCTCGCGCACGTCAATGGTGATGACGGTCGAATTGCGCACCGTCGATGGGCTGACCGCGCCTTCTGCGGTTGGCCGGGTATTGAACTCCATCGACCAGGTATAGCTGGCATCCAGCTCACCGGTCGTGACCATCCAATCGGTCAGCGAGATGATCGCCCAGGCGGTTTCCTGCGTGGTTTCCCAGTGTCCGCCTTCACGGGCAACCATCAGCCAGCGGACGGTGTTCGGCCCCAGGTCGTTTTTGGGCCAGAGCCGGGCAAAGGCATCGAGGACGATCGCTGTCGTGCGGGTGTCGGTGTTCCAGTTCCAGGTGTCGGCGGACTCTTCCTCCCAGTGCGCACCGGTCGCGCTGAGGATCGCCGCGTTGATGATGTCCGACTTGATCGTCTCGATGCGCGCGTCCGCCGGGTCGATCATCGAAAGGGTCAGCGCAAGCTGGGCGCGCGCATAGGTTTGCAGCCGCTCGCGCACCTCGAACAGAGATGTCGTCCGGCTGACATCGGGATGGCCCGCCTCGGCCAGCACATAGAGAACATATGCCTGCCGGTCCAGTCGATACGTCTCGGTTGTTTCATCGACCGCTATCAACTGCGATTGCAGATAGGCGATACCGGCATCGAGCACGCGCTGCTCGACGGTGTAGCCGGTCTGCTTCGCGGCGACCAATCCCTGAACGACATAGGCGGTCACGGTCGGGTTGGAATTACTCTGGATAAACCAGCCCCACCCGCCGTCGATGTGCTGCTGGGCATAGAGCCGCTGCAAGCCGGTATTGATCTGCTCCTCCAGGTTGGCCTCAAGCTCGGCATCCGAGAGATTGAATTCACGGTAGGCGCGCATCGTCAGGACGTTGGGCAGGAAGCGGCTCACCGTCTGCTCGGTGCATTCGTAGGGATAGTGTTCGAGCCACTCCAACCCGTCGAGGGTGGCCGCTGCCAGCGATGGGTCGATGTGGACTTCGATTTCCCCGGCGGTGACCTCGTAGGTGGGGGGCAGGACGATCCCCTCGACGCGCGAGCCTTCCTCGATCAACTGCCCGGCGGTGCCGACCGTTTCCGGCACCTCGTAGCGATAGACCGGAAGCTGCTGGTCGTTGGCCGGGTCGCCGAGAGTCGGCTTGCTGGCGTCGACATACCCGCCGCCCTCGACCGAGAAGATCAGGTCGACCCAGTCGGCGTTCGGGTCGACGCTCACATCCCAGAAGGCTTCGGCGCGACCGCCTTCGGGAATGTCGAGGACGACAACCGGATCGCTGTCCAGTTCCACACCCCCGACATCCAGCGTAACGGTCGCCTCGACATCATCCCCGGTGTTGTTGTTCACCACCGCCGAGAGGGTCGCCTCGTCACCGGCGACGAAGAAGCGCGGCGTCACCGGGCGAATGAGCAGGGGGCGGGTCGCCACGATATCGACGGTCGTCTGCCCGACGAGCGTGCCGCCGGTCACCGCGCGGGCGTCCATGCGCCACGTTGTCAGGTTGTCGGGCAGGGTGACGCTGACCTCCGCCTGGCCGTCGTCGCCGGTGCGCACGGTAGCGGTCCAGTAGGCCGTATCTTCGAACTCGGTTCGTACTTCGTAGAACCCGCCGCCGCCGCCGCCGCCGCCGCCCTTGCCCTCGTCGAGCAGGTCCTGGGTGATGCGATCCACCAGGAAGGTCAATGGCATGGACGTACGGACGGCAAGCCCCTGTTCGCCGTAGAAGTAATCGACAATCGGGCCGGTGTTCGGCTCGGCGAGTGAGAGGGTCGCCAGGTCGACCAGCGCGAGCGATACCTCGGCATCGACCGGGTTCCCCTCGTAGTCTTTCGTCTCGACCGTATAGGTGACCTCTTCACGCGGGCCGACCATATCGCTGTCGGGCGTGACGGTCACATCCAGGGTTTGTTCAACCGGTTCGACGACGATCTCCGCCAGCCCTACCTTGAAGGCCGGAACCGGGTTGGTATCGTCGATGCCTTTGACGATCACCACCGAGACATAGACGTTCGGTGCGAGATCGCCGGTAATCGGCAGTTTGTAGACGGTCGAGTTGCTGGTCAGCGTGATGACTTCATGGGTGAGCAGGCTGCCCCGCTCGATGCTGACCAGCGCCTGGACGTCGCTGCCCTGGAAGGGCGAGGCGATCAGGATTTCCGCCGTATCGCCGGGTTTGTAGGTATCCTGATCGGTGATCAGGTCGATGCGGTCATCGTTGGTGCGCCGCCAGGAAACATACTGCGGGCTGGACACCCAGACATAGCTGGCGCTGCGCTGCGTGCGGCCTGCTGCGTCCTTTACCGTCGCCCGGATGATATAGGTGCCGCCCTCTTCGGGAACGAACGAGGCGGTCGCCTGACCGTTGCGGTCGGTCTTGACCGTCACCGGGTCGCCGACCGGCTTTTCTTCAATCGACCACGTCCACTGGAGGCGGCCCGATTCGTCTTCTTCCTGGACGCTCTTCCAGTTGTAGGCGACGAACTCGACGGTCATCGTCTGGTTGGCGACCGGCTCACTGTCCCAGTCGACGGCAACCAGGCTGGCCGTCACGTCGTCACCGGCAGTGGCGACATATACATCGGAACGGACGCCGGGATAGACCTCGCCCTTGTGGACGATCACTTCGGTGCGCCCGGAGACAGAACGCGCGTCGATATCGGTTACCGTCGCCTCGATGGTAAAGCGCTGGCTGCCCGATTCGGTTTCGAGGCTGGCGGGCACCTGGAATGTCAGTTTGCCGTTGGCATCGGTCTGGCCGACGCCTTCGGCGATCACCGTTCCATAGCCCCAGTAATACCCTTCATCGTACATGCCGCTGTACCACCAACCCGAATCGTCGATATCGGTGAACGAATAGCGCTGCGGGCCGGTGTAGTCGAAATAGTAATCCGCCGACAGGACCGTCCAGGACACGTCGGCATTGCCGACCGGGCCGCCAAAGAAGAACTCGGCGGCGACGGTCACGTCGATTTCATCGCCGTCGACGACCTGATCAGAATCGGCTTCGACGTTGACAAAGAACTCCGGTTTACGGTATTCGGCGACCTGGACTCCGACGCCGGTCACCAGGTCGCCGGTTGCGACTTCGATCCGGTAGTAGCCCAGCGCGGCCTCTTCGTCGAGCGTGAACGACCCGTTGAAACTGCCAAGCTCGTTCACCGGCAGGCTGCCCTCATAGACGATATCGCCGTAGTCGTTGGACACCGTCACGTCAACCGACGTTCCCGCCGGGGGAAGCGAATAGGTTACGTCGTCTTTGGCGCGCAGGATTCCCTTGAAGAAAATCTCCTGGCCGGGCCGGTAGAGCGGACGGTCGGTATAGAGATACAGGGAATAATGCTCCGCATAGTATTGACTTGAGATCGAGCCGAACTGCCAGGGCTGGATGCCCTCGTCCCATTCGGTCAGGGTGACGGCGAAGTGGCCGTTGGTATCGACCACCGCGTAGCGGATATCCCAGATCGCCTCAAGCTCCGGCAGATCGAGCTGAAGCGCCCCATCCGGGCCGGTTGTCCCATTGCCAATCGGGGTTAATCCCTGACCATAGAACCTGACATACTGGCCCCCGACCGGCTGCCCGGTCTGGAGATCGGTCATCCAGACCAGCCCATCCTTGAAGCTCGACTTGAACATCAGGTTGTCGGTGACCACCAGCATGATATGCCGCATGTCGCCCTCGATCTCCGGGGCGTCGACAATCAGCATGTACATGCCAGGAGAAAGCGACAGGCCAGCCTGATCGACCAGCGGCACGCGGCTGTAGACGTATTCGTTCAGCCCGCCCTCCGACTGGATCAACCACTCACGGACGACCTGCGAGGCATCGGGATAGTACGAGCTGTACACAGAATACGAATCGGCCATCTGCGAGAACTCGTCGAGCGACAGGCGGGCAAGCTGGAAACTGATCGTGCTGACGTTCCGGTAAGAGACGAACAGCTCGGAAGGCCGGGCAGCGTTGTACAGCCCATAGGTTCCCTGAACGTTCAGGTGAACCATTGGATCGAGCGGGCCGGTGGTAAACGAGAAGGAATACGGCTGTGTGATCGCGTTCCCGTAGCGGTCGGCAGCGCCCGGCAGGAAGGTCACCGAGTACGAGGTCGACGGCTCAAGCTGTGCGCTGGCAACCCAGCTCGTATCGTAGCTGCTGTAGTAGTAGGTCGTATCGTCGGGCAGCGCCGGTTCGACGACGAGCTTGTCTTTCAAGGTATTGCTGTCCATCGGCGCGGTGAAGTAAATCCTGATCCCGTCCCAGACATAAGCATTGGTCGTGCCATTTGCAGGCGACGATCCGGTGATCGCCGGGGCAGGGACGGTATAAAATGACCAGGAGACATCACTGCCAATGGTCATCTCACCGCTGGCGCTGCGGGCCGTTCCGCGCAGCACCGGGCTGTAGCCTGCCTGCAATTTGAGCAGCCCCGACGGGCGGAAGGTCATCACCGTGCTTTCGTCGTTCCATTCGAAAGAACCGCTGACCGCGCTGCCGCCAGTCTCGAAGAGCGCGAAAGCCGCCTCGACGCTGCTGTGATTCATCGCCTGGTTGAACTCGACCCTCACCGACGTCTCAAGCGGGGTGCTGTCCTCCGTCGGGCTTACGGAAAGCACCTCCGGGGGAATGGTCGTGAACTCCCACGAGAATGCTTCGGCCAGCAGGCCACCGGTCATATCCTCCAGCCCGGCGGGGACGGTCACCCGGTAGGTTTGCCCCCCGGCCAGCGGCTCGGAAGGATGCCAGGTGTAGATGCTGGTGTTGACCCATTCGCCTTCGCCGGGAATGTCGGGCGAGAAGGTGAGCGGATCGGGCAGACCTTCCATGTCCTCCGCGATCACTAGAGGAACGACCGGGCGGTTGAAGAATACGGTGATCACCGAATCGGTTTCGACGGCGGTGGCGTCACGATCAGGGACGACTTCGCCGACTTCGAGGAATCCGACCGACTGGACGTCGGCGCGGTAGAATTCTTTCATCGCCAGGCCGTTGTCGGCGACGGCTTTGTCGGAAATGGTGATGGTATACTTGGCCGCCCGCTCGATCTGGCCCGCTTTGGGCGTGACGCGCAGCGTCGAATCGTCGACCCAGGTCAGGTCGACTTCAATCGGCGGGTCGATGGACAGGGCTGCCTCAACCGACTGCTGATCCATCGGCTGGTCGAAATAGACGTCGATGCTCCCGTCGAGAGGAAGCTCCTCGCCAACGTATGGCCGCTGGAGCACGATCTGCGGCTGGGTCGGGGGAAGACTGGCGACATCGACCGTCGCCGTCGGCGGGGGAGTCGGTTCCGGGCGGGTTCCGCAGCCCGGCATATTGCAGGCAACTGCCACCAACAGCAAAGTAATGCCAACAAACGTAACCACCCGTCGAGCACGGGCCGTGTAAGGTCTACCAGTACCAATCATGAAAGGTATCTCCCTTCATTGCGCGATACACCACTTTCGATTAACAGGTCATTACCGGATATATATAAGTGCGGATCGGTCGTATCAAGCGTACCACTGAGTGTGAGGACCTCGATATTATCAGGGGCTATCGAGAGGACCTCCTCGATGATAAACTCGCGCACCCAAACGTTCAAGAGTTCGTCCTGGAAGCTGTAGACACGCTTTCCTTCCCAGACGAACAGAACCGCCCGTCCGTCTTCGACCTGAAGCGTTACATATTCCGGATTTCGAAACTCGTAATATTCGATCACAACTACGCGGAGGAACGTCTCATATATCAGATGGGCAAAAACACGGTGAAGCATCCATTCCTCGGATGCCATCAACCCGCGCAGAAGGTCCTGCTTCACTTCGAAGTTCATTCTATCGCCACCCCAAAAGCTGGATTGTGCCCAACCTAACAGGCTTACGACATTGTCTGCACACCAGCTTGTATGCAAGCTACCCATCTCATTATAGATTGTGATTCAGGCGGCGCAAGCAAAGCCGATCACCGGGCGCTGCTAAAAGCTATCAAATCCGCAAAAAGGGGGGTGAACTGGCAGTTGATTATGTGATAAACAGACAGGCGTCCAAGCCAGCCTGTAAGCCGCGTTCTGTCCGGAGAACGGCGTAAAGCCGATCTCCTGGGCGGCCATCTATCTAGGACGTACGTTACCGCACGCCTCAAGCAACCTACCCGGAGCTTGAATGGTACGAGCAGCACCTCGCTCCTGCTTGGTCTTGCTCCCGATGGGGTATGCCTGGCCGGTCGTGTCACCACGCCCGCCGGTGCGCTCTTACCGCACCGTTTCACCCTCACCGCCTGCGGCGGCAATATACCTCTCTGCTGCACTGTTCCACCGGGTCACCCCGCCTGGCTGTTAGCCAGCATCGTGCTCTATGGAGCGCGGACTTTCCTCAAGCGCAGGCTGACAAACCAGTCAGCCCGGCTCGCGACCGCCCGGCTGACTTGGACGCCGTACTATATATTATATCGCCAACTGAGCGAGGAGGTATTTTGTGAGGGATGGTTACTTCTTATCGCCGCCAAAGATGAGATTGACGGCAGCCAGAAAAACCACCGCGCCGATGGTCGCCGTCAGCAGCGACCCCCAGAACCCGATCCGGATGCTGAGATTGATCTGGTTGAACAACCAGCCGCCGAGAAAACCGCCGATCAGCCCGACGATGATATTCCCCAGGCAGCCGAATCCCCGGCCCTTGACGATCCGCCCGGCGATGGCCCCGGCCAACAACCCGATGATCAACGAAGTGAGAATCCAGTACACGTTACAATCCTTTCAGCAGTGCTGTTTTCTGTTTCATCTTACTATACGTGAAAACCGGCGAAACGGTCTCATGATCAGAATGACAATCACTCTGCCGGGGCTTCGGATTTCTTCGCCAGTTGATCGGCGACCAGTTTCACGACTTCCAGAAGACGCTCGCGCTCGAACAGCCAGGTCACCGCGCAGAAGATCAGCCCGCCAACAGCCGACTTGAGCAGGAACGAGACAAGCACCCCATCGACCAGTGATCCGGCCAGGTATGCAAGCGGGGAGAGGATCACGGTAAGCGCGAGCGGGAGGAGATAGATCGGCAGGAAGCGCACCTTGATCTGGCGGGCGACGTACCAGTTCGACAGCAGGAACCCGATCACCCCCATCACGCTGACGGCGACCGACGCGCCCTTAGCGCCCCAGAGCAGCACCGCCGGGGGACAGGCTATCAACAGAAAGATGGCCTGCACCGCAATCGAGCGGCGGTAAAGGCGTTCCTGCCGGATCGAGATGAGAAGTTGGGCATTGTTCTGAAACAGCGGACGCCCCAGCACGTAGAGGAACATCAGCCAGAGCAGCACCGGCACAGGCAGCCAGTTGGGGCCAAGCATGATCAACACGATCTCGTCGGCGGCGGCGAGCATCACAATGCTGGACACGGCGATGATCCGCATCAGGAGCCAGGTCGTCATCTCATAGACGCGCTCCAGCACCGCTTTCCCGACGACATGGCTCTGCGCGTACATCGAGAGCGCAATCCCGCCGATCAACCCGGCGAACACGTCCATCGGCATCTTCGCCAGCGTATAGGCTTTCTGATAATAAGCCAACGGCGTTTCTCCGTTGATATTCCCGACCAGCCAGTCGTCGAATTCGAAGCTGATCTTCGAGAAGATGCCGCCGGTCCACATCGTAACGCCAAACGAAAAGACATCTTTGGCGATCTGCTTATCCCAGCGGAGCGAGGGACGCCAGCCGACGACGATCCAGGCCCCGATGCCGGTAACAACCGTCGGGATGGCGGCATCGAGCAGCAGGCTCAGGAGTGGATAACCCATAAAGGCGACCGCCGCGCTGACGACCAGGCTGATCAGCGCACCGGTCAGCGTGAGGCGGGTCAGCACCTTCTGGCGGATATCGCGGTGGAGGATATAGAGCGGGGTCGAGGTTACTGCAAAAAAGAACTGGACGCCCAGAATGGTGAAGATCGCCTGCCAGACTGCTGTCGATACCAGCCCCGGCCAGGCCAGCCTCAGTGCCAGCGAAAGCACGATCCCGACGGCGGCCATCGCCGTTTCGACGAGGTATTGAACCGACAGCCGCACCTCGTCGCGCGTCTGGTCGCTGATCACGACTTCGCGCAGTTCCATCCGGAAGAAATTCAGGAAGGCGACCCAGGCATTCGCCATCCCGACGATGCCGTGAACCTCAGGCAGAACCAGGCGGGCGAGGATCGGAGTCTTGATCAGCCCGATGGCGAGCACGCCATACTGGGCGACGCCCAGGTACAGAATGCCCTGAACGATCCTGCGCGCCAGGCCGCCCTGCTCCAGTGATGGGGACTGTGATTGATCATCTGGCATGGTTCGGTGTCCGGAGAGATTGGTCGACGAATCCAACAGCGGGAAGTATAACATCTGCGGGGAGAGGGCGCATAAAACACCGCTTTCGGAGGCAGTGCGCTGGCCCCCGAAAGCGGTGTCAGGAATAGTCCACGTTTTTGGTTTTACGAGGCCGGCAGGCCAACCAGGGTTTGAACATGGTCGATCAACTGCGATGGCTTGATCGGCTTGGTCAGATACAAATCTACGCCGAAGCTGTCGGCGACGGCGCGCATGACCGTCTGTTCATGCGCCGAAAGCACAATGATCGGTATTTTGCCCAGATCGCCGCTGGTGGCCCGCATCCGCTTGATCACGTCATACCCATCGATTCCCGGCAGGGCAATATCGACAATCGCCAGATCGGGTTCTTTCTCGGCGAATATTTTCAGGCCAATATCCCCCAATGGAGCGGTGAGGACTTCGAAGCCTGCCCGCGTCAAGGCAAAATCGACCAGTTTCAGTATCTGTAAATCGTCGTCGATCACCAGTATTCGCGGTTTTCCCATTAACGTGTCTCCGGCAGATTATCTCCGCAGTTGAAGCTACTCTTTAACCACCATACGATGTGCGAGGTGGAAATACCAGCAGCCAAGTACAAACATATAAATATCGGCGATCCACAGCACAACGCGCCAGCCCGGTTTGAGGGCCAGCGGCAGGTAGATCAGGGCAATGGTCAGCAAGACGGTGGGGGCTTCCGCCAGGATCGCGGCGAACACCAGCGCCGGTATCCCCAGTTTTTTCACCCGCACATTGACGAACGTCTGCCAGGCGGCGAAAGCCAGAAAGACAGCGCCGACGACGGTGTAGAATACCGGTGGGAAGAGCAGCGATGTGCCGAGCAGATTGTCGATCTCTCTGGGCAGGAGCAGCAGCGCAAACCCGAGCAGCCAATTCAAGATGGCGTCGCCCAAAAAGAGCCGGTTAAGAGTGAATGCCTTTGCTTTATCTAAATCCATCGAACTATCCTCCCACTCGTTATATTGAGTATAACACGCTAACTTCATGCCGGTTGTTACGGTCACATTACTAATTCTGATCGGGCCGTGTTGGTGGCTGACACAGACTTACTTCAACATTTGTTCCACCATCTTTGCCCGTTTTCGACAAGCTGCCCCTTGTTATGGTAAAATCACCGGCTGTACGAGTCCGAAACAGCTTACAGGAGGTGCTGCTTGGCAAATACAAAGTCAGCCAAGAAACGCATTCGCAGCAACGAGCGCAAACGCCAGTACAATCTCGTTCACCGGTCAAAGGCCCGCACCAAGGTGAAGGTCGCCCGGACGAGCATAGAAAAGGGCAAGCCGGAGAAATCAGTCGAAGCCGTCCGGCAGGCCGTTCAAGCATTGGATCAAGCCGCCAGTAAAGGCGTCATCCACAAGAACAATGCTTCACGACGGAAGTCTCGCCTGATGAAGCAACTGGCACAGCTCGAAGCCGAACAGAAGTAAGCGGGCGGCCCCTGGCGGACCGCCCGCCTTTTTCCTCCTCATAAATTCTCAATATTTTTTCCGGAAATTTTCACACTTATTCCGGTTCGCTCGGTATATACTGGAATCACAACACGCCCGTTGGCGCAGATGTAACGGTAGCCTGACCTCGCTGTTGACGGATCACCTGTCGACACATCGTGGATTGTTGAGGTTAACAATGAGCGCAAAATGTGAATTCTCCGATCAGTGCCCCATCTTGATATTATTTGGCGAAATTGGAAAATATGTGATGACCCGCCGCTATTGCTACGGCGATTACGAGTCATGCAGCCGCCGCCAGCTCCATATGGCCGGTAAGCCGGTTCCGGAGAATCTCCTGCCGACCGCCGACATCGGCCAGATCACCAGCGCAGGCCGCGACGAGAACGCCGCGCTTTACCAGACGATCATATGACCTGCTGATTGTCATAACAGGGGGGATTCACTGTTTTTACGGTTCGGGATCGAAGCGATAACCCAGACCACGAACAGTTCGAATGAGGACCGGCGATGCCGGGTCGCGTTCAATGGCCTGCCTGACCCACCGGACATGGACATCCAGCGTACGGGTATCGCCCATATAGTCGGTTTTCCATATCTGCCGCATCAGAAACTCACGATCCAGGGTTTCGCCGGGATGAGCCAGGAAGATTTCCAGGAGGTTGGCCGTTTTGGGAGTCAGCCTTTTTTCGCGCCCCTCCACACGCACCACACGGGACGATACCACCAGTTCGACCGGGCCGCCGGTAATGACCTCTTCATCGTCATTGGGCCACATTCGCCGTACACGGTTGATCAGTTTGCGCGAGGTAAACGGCAGATGCAGCACCATCGTACCGGCCTGACCCTGAACATCGGAAACGACGACATCTTCATCGACGATATGGATCAGCGGCGCGTCAATTTCTTCGTTGAGATGCTTGCAGATGCGCACGCCCGAAGTACCCAAAGACGCCGCGTTCAAGACAATCAACGTCGGGTTGATTGCCCTGGCGCGCCGAACGGCTCTGGCCCCCGTCGTGACGACCTCCACCGAATAGTCTTTTGCCTCCAGAGAGGAGGCAAAAGTAGGGGCCTGATTACCATCTTTTTCGATGATCAGGATAGTGTGCTCCGACATGTGGTCATTATAGACTCGCCAAACATGATAGACAAGTTGCCAGGGTTATAAAATGATTTGAATTGGCAGTGCTTCGCTTTTTTAACGTTTCAATCAGGGTTACAATCGATGCACGGAGCCAGAGGTGTCATGACCGATATTTCCAGGGAAGTCGACAACCTAGCCGCCCGGCCAGAAGTCGCAAGACTTCTTTCCGAATGGGCGGATATCTCGGCCAGCGTGATCGACGAAGCGCAGACGATCCAGGCTGTGCCAGCGCCCACCTTCGACGAAGGCGAACGGGCCGCCTACATATTGCAGCGTTTCCGGGCGGTTGGGCTGCTGGACGTTCACCGGGACGAGGCAGGCAGTGTCTATGGCCGCACGGCTGGCAGCGATCCGTCACGCCCGGCGGTGATGGTCAGCGCACACCTTGATACCGTATTTTCGCGGCAAACGGTGCAAGACGTAAGGCTAATCAGCCAGGCGGGGCGGCTGGCCGGGCCGGGAATCGGCGACAACAGCCTGGGATTGGCCGTGCTGATCCACCTGGCCGACCGGTTCCGGCAGCCACCGCTCGAAATGCCCGCCGATATCTGGTGGGTGGCGACGGTCGGCGAAGAGGGATTGGGCGACCTGAAAGGGATGCGGCGTGCCGTCGAGACGCTGGGGGCTTGTCGTTCCGGCGGACGGCTGGGGGCAGTGCTGATCCTGGAAGGGATCGGACTTGGCCGGGTATACCGGGCCGGGCTGGGCGTGCGCCGTCTGCGCGTCGATGTCAGCGGGCCGGGCGGGCATAGCTGGCACAATGCAGACCACCCCAGCGCGATTCACCTACTTGTCGAACTCGGCGCGGCGCTTGTCGACGGCGTTCGATTACCGGATAAGCCCCGCAGCAGCTTCAACATCGGGTTGATTGAGGGCGGCACGTCGATCAATACCCGTGCGGCATCGGCCAGCCTGTCGATTGACCTGCGATCGGAAGACCGCGCCGCGCTTACGAAACTGGAAAACCGGGTGCGGGGGATCATCGAGCAGGAGAAACTGCCCGGCGAACTATCGGTATCCATTACCGTCGTCGGTGACAGGCCAAGCGCGTCGCTGTCAGCCGATCACGGGCTGGTCAAAGCCGCCGTATATATATTGGAGCGCCTGGGCCTTCCAACCCCCGAAGCGGAGATGGGTTCGACCGATGCCAATATTCCGCTCGCCAACCAGATTCCTGCCGTCTGCATCGGGATCACGACCGGGCGGAACGCCCATACCGTCGGCGAGTTCATCGACCTGTCACCGATACCCACCGGCATGCAGCAGGCATCGCTGTTACTGCTGATGGCGGTAAACCACAGTGACGAGTGGCAGGAGTGGATCGCCGGGTAAGCCCCGGCAGTCAGCGGGATGATCCAGAAAGGAACCCTGTTATGCCCAGTCTGATGATTGGTTCAGCAGTTGCCAAACCTGGGCAGATCGTTTACGGGTGGCTGGATGCCGTCGATCTCCCGACCGGGGGCAGTGACCGCTTCCCGGTGATCATTGCCCAGGGCAAACAGATCACCCGCCCGGTTTTCTGGATCACGGCCAGCATTCACGGCGGAGAACACACCGGGTTGATCGTTGCCCAGCGGCTTGCCACCCGGCAGCTTGCCGAACACCTGCGGGGCACACTGGTCATCATCCCCACGTTGAACCCGGCGGGCCTTCGCACAAAAGATCGCAGCCCGTATTATCATACCGGCGATCCCAACCGCCTGTTCCCCGATCCACAGCGTGAAGCCAATCAAAAGGAAAGACTCTACCCTCCCCCTGCCCTGGAAAGCGCCTACCGCAGCGTTTTTCAGGCGATCAGAGACAGCCAGCCGGTGGCGCTGCTCGATCTTCATAACGCGCAGATCGGGTCGCTGCCGATGGCTTTCCGCGATCCCATCTTCTACCAGCGTGGACGGCAGAAGGGTTTTACACGCATCGACGCCCAGGCTTTACAGGCGAAAGTCGGCGATATGCTCGACACGCTGGGATTTACGATCATCAACGAGTTTGCCGCCGACTCGTACGTGGAGAAACACCTGCATCGCTCGGTGAGCGGATCGGTGCTCAACGGGTTGAATATCCCCGCTGCAACCGTCGAACTGGGATCGTGGATGTATATCGACGACGGGGTGGTCGACGCCTGTCTCGCCGGTTTACGCAATGTGCTGCGCTGGGCCAATATGCTGGACGGGCCATTCGAGCCAATCACGGGCATCCCGGTGATTCGCCCCGGCTACCCGGTGCGGCGCTGCATCCACCCGCACGCGCCGCAGGCGGGGATCGTCCACCACCTGGTACGGACGGGCGACGCGGTGCAGGTCGGGCAGCCGTTGGCCCGGCTGACCGATATATTCGGAGAGCCTATCGGCGATGACGACGGCCTGCTTCGCAGCGCTTACGACGGCTTCGTGATCGGCTGGCAGCATGGAGTCGTTCGCTACAAAGGCGAACCGATCATGGTCCTCGCCATCAAAGACACCAGCGAAATGACGATGGTCAATCCTTATTGACACGCTGTTTGTACATACTCGGAGGAATAGATGCAGCTTTTATCAGTAGAATTTCTAGGCAACACGATTCTCCAGTGGGTCAGTGCCGTTGTGGTCGTGCTGGGAGTTATGATCGTCTTCCAGATCATCCGGCGGCTGCTCACCCGACGTGCCAGCAAAGCCGCCGAAACTGCCCCCAACCGGATCGGCACGCTGCTGCTGACCATGTTGAAGAAGATCAGCACGCTGCCGGTCTTTCTGGTCGCAGTGTACCTCGGCTCGATCCCCTTGACCCTCGATGCGGACATCACCGGCTTGCTGCGCACCATCGCCGTTATTGCATTGGTGATCCAGTGCGCCATCTGGGGCAACCAGATCATCAATTTCCTGCTGGTTAAATTCGTCAAGGAGAAGCAGGAGGACCCGGCCAGCGGCGAAGCGGCTTATACCGCGTTGAGATTCATCCTGCGGCTGGTGATGTGGACGATTGTCGTACTGCTGATCCTCGACAACATCCCCGGAATGAAGATCACCAGTCTGATCACCGGCCTGGGGATCGGCGGCATCGCCGTCGCGCTGGCCGTCCAGAATATTCTCCAGGACCTTTTCGCCTCGCTGTCGATCTTCCTCGACAAGCCGTTCGTCATTGGCGACTACATCGAGGTTGACACTTTCGTCGGGCGAGTTGCCAGCATCGGCCTGAAGACGACGCGCGTCGACAGCCAGAGCGGAGAGGAGCTCGTTTTTTCCAACAGCGATCTGCTCAACAGCCGCATCCGAAATTACAAAAAGATGGAAGTGCGCCGGGTTGTAATGACCGTTGGCGTGGCCTACGATACGCCGGTCGACAAACTGGCAGCAATGCCGGGGATGTTTGAAGAGGTGATCGAAGCGATACCCCCGACAGCATTTATCCGGGCGCATCTCACCGCTTTTAACAATTACTCCCTCGACTTCGAAGTCGTCTACGAGGTGCAGAGTTCAGTCTACAAAGACTATATGGATGTTCGCCACCTTGTTCTGCTGGGCATCCTCCGGCGTTTTCAGGAGGAAGGCATCGTCATACCCTTCCCCACACAGATCGAGATCGAAAGAGCGGAGTAAGCTGTATTCGATCAAAAGCAAATTAGATCAAAAGGAAGTATGACAGAGAGTGTCGCATAACCCCCAAATAGGGGTTCAAGCAGTGAAAATAGATGCACATTAGCCTGTTTTTTGCCCTCACCCTAAATCCCTCTCCCTCATGGAGAGGGACTTGATCCTGCTTGCTCACCCTTCTCCATGAGG
>DAOUES010000231.1:0-8351 GCA_034430335.1 Anaerolineae bacterium
CGCCTTGAGAATCTCGCTCCCCATCCGCAGGACAGGCGTGCCGCTCATCACCGTGCCTTCGAAACCGATCTGAACGCTGTTCTCGGCGGCCAATCGACTCAATTCCGGGTAATGCAGAGCGATTGGCCCCTTGTTGGAGGTAACCACGTTCATTCCCTGTTTGAGCGCTGCCCGAACGAAACCTGCCGCAGGTTCACCGGTTTTCAGGTCGGTAAAGCTGACCTCGGCCAGGGCATCGGCACCGGATTGCCCGATAGTGGTGGTCGCATCCCAGCCGTATTCTGCCGCCTGAATGGTCGCCAGCTTCTCTCCCTTTTGGATCGCACCGAGAAGCCGAACAGGGTCCAACCCGTCGGGATCGTAAACGCTCCCCCAATAGATATCGCTGACTGCGACGATCTGGAACTTCAGGCCAAACTGTTTGGCGAAGTTATCGTTCCTGTCAGCGATGATCTCGGTCAGCCCCTGCCCAACATTGCCAAAGCCGATTAAAGCTAATCGAATTGTTTGCATGCGCTCCTCCTCGGGCGTCGTCAATGTATATTAGACCCCAGGATCGGGGCCGGCGACCAGAAAAGGAACAGTCGACGAAACGACCGGCAGTTGTGGCATATCTGCCGGTCGTGCTAGAATTGTAAGAGGTATCGGTTAGAACGAGGTGAAATGGCCGTTAAGACATTAGACAGCTTCAAGCTGTCACGCGAGATCGTTAACCTGATCGCTGATAAAAAAGGGGAGGATATCGTCCTGCTCGATATCCGTGAACAAACGATAATCGCCGACTATTTTATTATTTGCAGCGGGAGCAGCGAACGTCAATTGAAGGCCATCGTCGATGGCATTGACGAGGAAATCAAAAAAGAACACCAGATCGATCCCCGGTCA
The DNA here is from genome assembly GCA_034430335.1 of Anaerolineae bacterium. Classification (GTDB taxonomy): domain Bacteria; phylum Chloroflexota; class Anaerolineae; order Aggregatilineales; family UBA3940; genus JAFGOY01. Next base: position 886 of record DAOUES010000231.1, read on the forward strand.
ATAGAAGGTGATGCCAAGACCGGGTGGGTGCTTATTGACTATATCGACGTGGTGATCCATGCTTTTGCCCCGGAGATACGGCATTACTATAACCTGGAAGGTTTCTGGGCTGAGAATGGAGCAAGCGTCATGTTGAAGATGCAATAATGAAGTTGTTCGGTACTCAAAAAGCCTGCGACGGTGTTCGGAGGGCTTTTTTGTTGAGTCGAGAACCCCCTGGTTGAGTTATGTTTCCCTGAATGGTGTCAGGCTGTCACTAACTTTCCCCTTGTAAAAAGCGAGAGAAAACAGAAGTTTATTCGCATACTTTCGTCGTTGTGCGTACAATTTGTCTTTGTCAGCTACGCCAGTAAGCGTTATTATTTTTTGGATTGGTCAAGTTAGCGATAGCAGTATCGTCGATTACTGCTTTATCCTTATCGCTGGCAAGGCCGATGACCAGAATGCAATCGAGAGAGGGGTCATCAATGACAACAGCAAGATTTTCGAAAGTGGTGGCGTTAGGTTTCATATTCATCGCGCTGGCCGTCCTTGCTGCGCCGGTTCTTGCACAGGATCAGCTTCTGACCCATCCGAGTTTTGAGGGTGGCAGCTATCTGCACGATGGAGATGCAAAGCTCCAAGCCCCAAACGGTTGGTCGATATGGTGGGATCAGCCGGTAGTGAATGAATGCTTCAACTCCACGCCTACTTTCGAAGTAACCACCGATGGTTCGGCGAAAACCGGGCCGACGTTTGTCCGGTACTATACTTCCTATGCCAGCCACGATGCCGGGTTGTGGCAGGCGGTCAAAGTCGAATCGGGCCAGTGGTACGAGTTTACCATGTACGGGTACGCCAAATCTGGCACTGGCCCTGATAGCCCAAGTTCGTCGACCACCCAGATGATGATCGGTATCGACCCCCAGGGTGGAGTCAGCCCGCACGCATCTTCTATCGTGTGGTCAGATGCGCGGTCGGCGATGGACTCCTGGCAGCAGTTCTCGGTTACGGCTCAGGCAGCGGGAAGCCAGGTTACGGTCTGGCTGCGCAATCGCCCCGATGCTTGTGTGGCCTGGAACTTTGCCTACTGGGATGACGGTAAAATGTACAAAGTGAGCGCGCCTGCGGCCACGGAAGCACCTACACAGGCAGCGGCTGCGCAACAACCTGCCGGGCCATACGCGTTGGCAACTCCCGATGCGAATGGGCGTCTCGTCCATACTGTTCAGGTCGGTGACACCCTGTCACAGATTGCTTGGCAGTATGGCACCACCGTCGAAGAAATCAAACGGCTCAATGGCCTGACAAACGACTTTGCGGTTCTGGGTGTGCAGTTGGTCATTCGTGAAGGTGGCGAACAACCGGCAGCGGCACCGGCGGCAGCAGAACCGGCAGAGGAAGCCGCCGCCGAAGAAGCGCCTGCGGTAGTCGAAGAAGCACCGCCGCAGGCCGAGGAAGCAGAACCTCTCCCCGCCGATTCGGCTGGGAACGGCACTGTGTGCGTGATGAGTTACGATGACGGCAATTCGAATGGCCTTCGTGAAGCCGACGAAGCCAAAGTCGCCGGGATCACATTCACGCTCAGTGATGGAACCCAGGTTGTAGGCCGCTATACGACCGATGCAATCAGCGAACCGTACTGCTTTGCCGACCTTACACCTGGAACCTATATCGTTTCGTGGACGGGGGACACTTTCCAGCCGACCACAGAACAAAGCTGGACGGTGGATGTCGGCGCTGGCTCAATTCAGAGTCGTGAATTTGGGGCCTTATCCCTCGAAGGCGGCGCTGCGGCTAATGCTGGCGACGGCAGCGACGGCGGCGGCATGCCGGGTTGGTTGGTGGCGTTGTTAGGCGCTCTTGGTGTCATCATTGTACTTGGTGGAATAGGTGTAGCTATCTACTACTTCGTCATCCAGCGCCAGACCATATAGCGCCAATCGACCATACAAATGCATCAAATACAGGGAGCGATTGTGTCCGGTCGCTCCTTGTTTTTTTAACTGTCTACCGTTCGAAGATTCCATACGAGATTATTATCGAGTATAATGGCTTCGAGGAAAGCATCATTTCCGTTCAATACTGGTAATTGCTGGCAGGAAAACCCATGAGTTTGGATCGTGAAGCACGTATTCTGGTTGTAGATGACCAACGCGAAGTTGCCCGTGTGCTTCGTACTGCACTTGAATTGTCGAATCGCGGCTATTATGTCGTCGATGTCCCCTCTGGAGAAGAAGCTCTGCTTGAACTCGGACGCGGCTTTGACGTAATCGTTACGGACTACCGGCTGCCGGGGATGAATGGGTCGGAACTTCTCAAGCGTATTGCAAAGATGAAACCCGAAATGAAGGCCATTCTTATCACCGGCTATCCGCTTGACGAGGTCAAACAAGAGCTGAAAGGTGTGGAAGTCTACAAGATTTTCGAGAAGCCGATTGATACCGGGGCGTTTGTCGAGGCGGTAACGGTTGCCGTTCACGGTAAAGCGGCTGTCGAAGTACAGGCTGTTCCGACGGTATTGGTCGATGCTATCCCCGAATTTGACGAAGCGGCAGTCGCCAGGGGCCTTGAGAAGCTGCATGGCGAACTCGGCTCGCGCGGCATCGCCTTTGTCAGCCGGAGCGGTAAAGTTCTCCTTCGCGAAGGGGCAGTTGACGATCTCCCACGTTTTGAGGAATTGGCGGTGCTGTTGGCGAATAATTATGCGACCATGTCCGGTATTTCGACGCATATTGGCGATAAAACGGCAACGGCTGTCCATTACTACGAAAGCAACTGGTATGATGTCTACACACTTTCGGTTGGAACCCGATTCTTTGTTACAATCGTTTTCCCTGGGGGGAGTCAAAAACAAATGGGGCCGGTGCTTCGCTATGGCAAACCGGCCATACTGAAACTTCAAGAGCTTATCGTTGAGACGCCATTGGAGGAAGAGCCTCCGAAAGGCGAGGAGACTCCGAAAACCGCAGAAGTCGTCATCGAGGCAGTGGCGACAGAAGCGCTTGAAGAATTTATGCTAGTCGAAGGCGATGAGACCGTCGCAGAACTTGATCTTGACCTGGACAGCCTGGAAAGTGACCTGGAAAAGGACCTGGGGAACCTGGATGCGTTCTGGGAAGAGGCCGGGGCGATTGAAACTAAAGTCAGCGATGATGCCTTATCTCTCGACGAAGCGGTTGAGTTAGGGTTGATCCCCGAAGATACGGAGATCGATTGAGTTGAGCGTCCGGCGTGCCCGCAAGGTGATCGAGTCGTTGGGCGGCGAGAACCGATTATTGTTACCCTGCTGGCCTGGAATTATTGTTATTTCCCTCATTATGTTCACAAACTAACAACCGCATACTGTTTTGATTCAGTAGCGTTTTTCCGGCTGTTAGATTATATTTGCTCTAATTAACCCAATATACGAGGTATTTTATAGTGGCGCGTATCCTGGTTGTGGATGACGAACCTGATGTCCGAGAGTTATTCAACATCACCCTAAAAATGGCAGGGCATGTCACCGATACAGCTAAAGACGGCCTGGAAGCGATTGACAAGCTGAAGGACGATATACCCGATCTGGTTCTGCTTGATCTGATGATGCCAAACCTCGATGGGTTTGGCCTGCTCTCCCGGCTTCGCCACGAAATGCAGAATAAGCCCCTTCGCGTTTTAGTTGCAACGGCCAAAGTTCTTGAGGAATCCGATCAGGAACAACTGGAAGACTGGCCGGTGGTGGGAGTGCTCAATAAAGGGGAACTGGATATCGGCCAGATGGTAGTGATTGTCAGCAGCGCATTGACCAAAAGCCCGGCCAGGGAAGAACCAAAAGAGGTTGAAAAAGCCCCTGCCGCCGAATCTCCCAGGGAGCCGGAAAAGGCAGCTTCTCCGAAGGAGACTCCCGTCGTCGAGAAGCCCCCTGCTAAAAAGCCCTCTGCCGAGAAACCCCTTGCCGAAAAAAAGCCGGTTCAGGTGGAAGCGGGCAAAGCCGGACAGCATGGGAACAAAAAGGAAGATGCAGCGGCGGCAAAGAAATAATCCGGTTTGGATTTGGGTGGAAGGCACGGAAAGGTGAACTCATCCGTGCCTTTTTGATTAGAATCGATTCGCGCGGGAACCGATCACAGCGACGACGATCAAGATCAGCGCCCCTCCCGCGTCGATTGATGATATCAATGGCAGCAGTTCCCCTTCGTCGTTTACCGGCGCGTATATCAGCCCCATCATAAACTTGACAATCAACAGCAGGACGGCGGCGATAGCAGCAGTCAGGATCATATCGTCGATGATGGCATCATGAACGCGGCGCAGCATCACCGATCCCTGCCAGATCGTCAGTGCCCAGGCAATTGCCCAGAATGCCCAACGAAAAATCTCGTTCCCCGCTGCCGGCCCGGTAGGTCCGGGGTTGAAGGCCATAGTTACGACAGCCGGTACCAGGAATCCGATCAGGCCGGTCACACCGACGATCACGGCCAACGCCCGAAAGATAGCTGGCATATCAAAACGTGGTTCTTCTGCCATGGTTGTTTCTCCCTTCTTCTACAGTAATCTCAACCAGCCCGTACAGGATATGCACCTAGATAGAGGGTAGCGCGTGAGCGGGAATCTGCCAACGTTCAAAGTAGTTATGTTCAACATACCATCGATACGCGCTGTAGACGCTCTCTGAAAACGGGCGGACTTGCAGGCCAAGTTCTCGAACAGCTTTGCTGTTATCATAATACAGGTATTCGCGGCTGATGAGTATTCGGCCTCGCTCGATGGGGATATTGACCCTCAAACGGTGCAGTATATTGATGACTTTGCCAAGCGGCGGGATCGCGAACTGGGGGATGGTCACTGTCCTGACCGGGATGCCCAGCACTTCCCCGATTCGCTTTACTGCCTCGACATGTGTCATGTCGTGCCCGGCCAGGATGTACCGTTCGCCTACCCTGCCTTTTTCCGCGGCAGCGATGTGCCCCGCGGCGGCATCCCGCGAGTCGATGAAATTCAATCCGCCGTCAGGGAAAGGCTGGATCGGCTGTTTGATCACGCGGGCGATCAACTGCCCGGAGATGAATTTCAAGTCCCTCGGCCCCATCACGGCGGCGGGCAGCACGATGACCGCCTGGAGTCCCTTGTCGACATACTCCCGCACAACCTGTTCGGCTAGGTGTTTGCTGTATCCATAGTGCCAGTCTTCAGGTGGGATGTTGAACTGGGCCGTCTCGTCGATGGGTTCGCGCTTCACCGGTGGAACGCCTAACGCTGCCGTCGAACTGGTATATACAAAGCGTTTGACGCCTGCTTCGAGTGCCGCCTGTAATACATTTCTGGTTCCGTCGACGTTCACCCGGTATAACTGCTCGACCGGATAGTTCCAGTCATCGGAGATGGCGGCGACATGAAATACCCAGTCGACGCCGTCCATCGCCCGCCGCAGCGAATCCGGGTCGAGAATGTCACCTGTTACCGCCGTCATCTGCAAATCGTCGACGGCATCGCCTGGTGAACTTTTACGCCGCAGCCCGATCACGTCGACACCACGTTGGTTGAGTGCCGCAACCAGGTTTGCCCCAACCCCGCCGGTGCTCCCGGTGACCAGTGCCCGGATTTTCCCAGTACTTTTTTCGTTCAAATTACTTGGTGCTTTCTACCCGCTTCCACAATGTGGTCAGCGGCACTTTTTGAATGCGTACCCGCCAGAATATCAGCAGCCACATGTGCAGCCGTGCAAGGAACTGTGCCAGCGTCCAGACAAACTCCTTCGTATTCCGGGGATATTTCAGGGCGCGCAGGGTGCCGGACGCCGCCTCCTGCCGGAAGCTTCGCATCCGCAGCGGCGAATTGGCGATCACCGGCTGAGCATAGCCGCCCGCGCTGCGCACCTTCTGGTGCAGCCAATCCCGGTAGGAGTCCGGATACTTTACAAACACCTCAGCCGCCGGTGCGTAACGAATCCGGTACCCCTGCTGGCCGATCAGGTGCGAGACGACGGCGTCTTCGGCCAGGGCATCCTCCGGTATCTCGCCGATCAACCCGGCGCGAATCGCGTATAGATACCCGGAGCAGACCATGAAATGGCCGTTCCGATCTCGCTCAGACCGTTCGGCGTGTGCGCCTGCGTCGGTCAGCAGGTGTGACCAGTATCCCAGCATCGTGTCGCGTGAGTTGATCGATACCGGCCTGCCGCTGACCGCGCCCGTGCTGGGATCGTCGAAAGGGGCGAGCAGCGCCGCCACTGCCTCTGGCCCTGCGTAGACGTCGCCGTCGGTCATCACGATGATCGATCCGCTGGCCTGCTGTAAGGCGAGGTTCAGCGCCGCCGGTTTGCCCTCACCCGGATCGCGCAGAACGGTCACACCTTCATAGATTGCTGCTGCCGCTGCCGTCTCGTCGTCCGGGCAGACGACGATGATCTCCGCCCCGGTGGACTGGGGCAGCAGTGCCTCAATCGCCTGGCCAACCGTCGAGGCTTCGCGGTAGGCGGTGATGATGATCGAAACGCTACGGCGAGTCATTGTTCTGGCGCTTCTTCCTGATTTCTTCGGCGACCAGCCGGGGGGTGATCGGCGTGAAGAAATTCACGATGAACCGGGGATGGAACACGTTCTGAGGTGGGGCGAACCCCTGGGAAATCGACATTACTGTCCGGGTCAGGAAGCGATGCTGTTTCATCAACCAGAGCGCGTAATCGGTGAAGAAGGGCATGATCAGGATGTCTCGCAGAACCCGCAAACCCGTAAAGAGCGGCCCGAACTGATCCCAGACTTCCCGCTGGTACCCGCGATGATTGCGTCTTCCCCGCTCGATGTCGTCGTGCAGCGTCCGGGCAGCGATTAGCCCGCTTTCCATCGCCAGGTCGATCCCTTCCCCGGTGACCGGATTGACCAGTCCGGCGGCTTCCCCGATGATCATCCAGTTTTCCCCCGCGACGCGCATCGCCGGGAAATCGATCCGCAGCGGGTAGCCCTTGATCGGCCCGACCAGCTCGACGTTCTTGAGAATCCCTTCCTTTTGTCGCCTCTTGATGAATTGTTCGAGAAGTTGGGTGGTCGATCTCTTTGTTGCAATCAGGGGGATGGGAAGAATCCCCACGCCGATATTCATCCACCCATTGCCATCCGAGAAGACCCACCCGTAGCCGGGAATAAGCTCGAAGTCGAAATAGAAGTCATACAACGGCTCTTTGTCCATGCTGTTCGTATAATAGGCGCGGGAGGCGCGGATATACCTGACGTCGTGGTGAATGAATCCGGCTTTCTTGAGCAGGCCCGATTTTGCGCCGACGGCGATAATGGTATGTTTGGGCAGGATCGTGGTCATTCCCTGCGGACCCTTTACTTCGACACTCGTGACCCGGTCATCCTCCCGCGTGATCTGTTCGACGCGCGCCTTGAAGAAATGCTCGACCCCGGCGCTGATCGCGTTTCGGGCGAGGATGTCGTCGAACTGGATGCGCGGCAGCGCCAGCGCATAGGGAAACTCTTTCTGATAATCGTCAACGGGTAGTGATG
>DAOUES010000232.1:0-11194 GCA_034430335.1 Anaerolineae bacterium
ATCCTCCGGCTTGAGTTCATCACGCCAGGCGTCGATACGGCTGGCCTGGGGTGGCTGGGCAAGCCGGGCGTGGATTTGATCATAGTAGCTTGAATACTCTTTCACGCCGCTCTCGTGATAATCCAGCATGGCCGGGTCGTAGGCGATATCCAGAAAATCACAAACCCGTTTCAGGTTTTGCTCCGGCTCTGTGACTAAATCTTCATACCGGATTTCCAGCACGTCGTCGGGGTAGGTTTGTTTGAGGGCCAGTCCTTCACGGACATCCGCCGCCCACCGCTTTGACGCGAATAACACGTTGGCGCTGTGGACGTTCGATTTCATCAACGAGTTGACCGTCGCGCGCGGGTCGCGCAGCACAATGATAAATTTGGCCTTTGGATAGTTGGTTTTGAGCAAATCGCCGAAACGGATCAGGCGCGGTGTTTTCTGCCCCCAGCGGGTCTTACCGTGTTCTGCCGTGTAGCGTTCATGCAGTTTTGTGATCAACTGCCGGGGCGTCTCACACCCATCGAACGTTTCCCCGGTGAGATCAAGCCCCCACTCTTTTAGCTCGTATTCGTCGTTCAGCATCGACCGCAGACGGGAAAGCGGAACAGTCTTCGGTGTGCGCAGGTAATCGACGATAAAGAAAGATTCGAGGGGAATCGCAACTTCCGGGTGATGGTTGAGCATCGTTCGCAGCAGGGTCGTTCCCGAACGCCCGCACCCGACGATGAAAAACGGTTCAGAGGGATCGACTTCACAATCAGATGCAGTCAAAGAATCCGCCGCCGATGTGTCTGCCGCCTGCTTCGCAGCGCGCATTGCAGCCAGCACCTGCATCCCTCCTCCGAACAGGAACAACAGCGCCTCTCCCAGCGTCCACCAGATGCGGGCAATGACGGCGAAGGCCAGCGCCTCGGATGGGCTGATCAGCGGCAGCAGGAATGCGATCAGGGCCGCTTCTCGTGAACCGATTCCGCCCGGAGCGATCAAAACCAGGAACCCGATCACCCAGCTTGCGATGAAGATTGCATTCGCCGACAGCAGCGACAGCCCGCGCAGCGGCGGGAAGGACAGGGTCAGCAGGTAAAAGCCGCTGCCGATGATCACCCAGGAGACAGCCGCAAGGATCAGGTGGCCCCGTAGCAATTTCGTTCGCCGGTCGGCAGTCTCGTTTACGAACCGGAGCATCAACTGTGCGCCGGGGATGCGCAGTCTGGTCAGCCATTCCCAGAAACGCGGCATCTGCCACAAGCTGATCGCCGCAGCGATCAACAAACCTGCCGCCCCGATGCTGCCGATCATCCCCCATTTGAACACCGGCAGCGTGGGGATGCTCACCAGGACAATCACAATCCCGGTGATAAGAATAGACAGCGTTTCCCACACCACAACCCCGCTGGCGATCAGGGTAGGCATCCCGTTCTGCTGGTAGAAGACGGTCCTGGAGGCAAACAACCAGATGCCGCCCGGAATATACTTGCCCATCTGGGAAAACACCCAGTAGCGAAAGCCTTCGCCGCGCTCGACATGGTAGCCCAGCGCGGTATGGCTGGCATAAGTAAGCTGGGCGCGCACCACCTGCCCGAAGATCAACACGGCCAGGGCAAGTGCAAACAGCCACCAATCGACCGGGCGCAGCAGTTCTCCCAATGATTGGTCAGGGCCGACAAATTCTCGCCAGGCAATCACGAAGAACAGCCCGGCAATCACCCACCAGGCGATGGTCAGCAGGCGTTTGAGCAGCGGGGAGGCTGGCTTATTCCGTTTTGTCATCAGTGTGAGACATCCTTGCATTGGCATCGAATTGCAGCCGCTTGAGGGTGTAGAGGATTTGCTCGTTCAAATAACGATTGACCGCCAGGATATTGCCTAACAGGCCGATCAAGTCGATGAACACGGCGACGATCAGCGCTACCGATCCCACCACAACCGACTGGACATTTGACCCCCGTGACACCTGCCCGGAGAGATACAGGATGAAGTAGCGCAGCCACAGCCCCACCCCCACCAGCCAGAAGGGTATCGAAATATATAGAAAGCTGCGGATCGGCTCGTAGAGCAGAAACAGGTGCAGGATGGCGGTCACCGACCGGAACACATACCCGGCGTTGCTGCGAACCAACCGCGAGGGCCGCGTCTGGGCATTGACTTGAATCGGGATGTGGCTGATCGTCATATCTTTCTTACCGGCCTGAATGATCATCTCAAGCGTATAGGTGTAATTCGTGATCAGGTTGAGCTGCATCGCGGCCTCGCGTGAGAGCGCCCGAAAGCCACTGGGGGCGTCGGGAACCTTCGTCCCCGATACATAGCGCACGACGGCGCTGCCCAGCCGCTGCAGCAGCCGCTTGACCGGCGAAAAGTGCGCAATCCGATCCGTCTGCCGGTCGCCGATGACGATGTCGGCTTCCCCCTTCAGAATAGGGGCGGCAAGCGCCGGGATATACTGGCCGGGATACTGGTTGTCGCCGTCCGTGTTGACGATGATATCGGCGTCAACCTGCAAGGCCATCTCAAGGCCGCTTCGAAAAGCGGCAGCCAGCCCCCTGTTGTGTGGATGCTGAACGACATGATCAACGCCGGAGGCTTTCGCAACCTCGGCGGTGCGGTCGGTGCTGCCGTCGTCGATGACGATGACCAGGATTTCATCGACCCCCTCGATCTGCTTCGGCAGTTCCTTGAGTGTCGCGGGTAAAGTCTCTTCTTCGTTGAAGCAGGGAATTTGTATGACAAGCCTGACCGGTTTCATCAGTCTGATGTTCCTTCGAATATCCGCTAAAGTGCCGGACAGTCCCACCTGTCCAGGCGTGGACTATTCTACCGTTTCGTCCTCTTTCCCCCAATGGCTTGTCTGCCTGATATCGAAAAGTCGCGGGGTTTGGTTCGTTCCTCGCGGTGCGCGCCGATTGATGAGTCGCCAAAAAACGCTTGACAACCTGTAACAATTTTCATACAATAAAAGTGGAACCGGTTCCATATTTAATACCTCACAGGATGTGGATGGTGGCCAAAACTTACACAATCCGTGATGTTGCTGAAAAAGCAGGTGTTGGCGTCGGAACCGTCTCTCGTGTAATCAACAACAGCTCACTCGTCAGCGAGAAGACCCGGGAAAAAGTCCTCGCTGCCATAGAAGAACTCGATTACCACCCCAGCCCCATTGCACGCCGTTTATCAACGGGTGGGCGCTCACAAGCTATCGGCATTATCGCACCATTTTTTACCCGGCCAGCTTATGTTGGTCGTCTAAGGGGTATCGAAACTGCCTTACTTGAAAGCCAGTACGACCTTATTCTCTACAACGTCGAAACACCAGAACAACGTGACAACCTCTTCAAACGTATCCCGCGTGAAAGACGCGTGGATGGTCTGGTTATCATTACGCTTCACCCTACGGATGAAGATGTGAAACTGTTTAAGCAGTATGGCATGCCGGTTGTATTGGTAGATTCTGAGCACCCGGAGTTGACCAGCATCGTGATTGATGACATTGATGGTGGTCGGCAGGGGACACAGCACTTGATCGATCTTGGTCACCGCAAAATCGCGTTTCTCAGCGATTATATCAACTACCCTTTTGGTTTCGGTGCCAGCCAGCAGCGTCTAAAAGGTTACTGCCGGACACTCGATAGTAATAACCTGGTGTTTAACGAGCAGTACCATAGGCAGGGCGATCACTCTAAATCAGCCGCCTACCAGCTTACTCAGGAGCTAATGGCCCTGCCCGATCCACCAACGTCGATCTTTACAACCAGCGACACCCACGCTATTGGCTGTCTTGAAGCTTTACAAACACTGGGATTGCAGGTGCCAGAAGATGTATCAGTTGTTGGTTACGACGACATCGAAGTCTCGGCCTACATTGGGCTGACAACAGTATGCCAACCGCTGTTTCAGAGCGGGGTAGAGGGCATAAACACGCTGATGGAAATTATCGACAACGGCAGCGGCGAACCCTCATCAAAATCAATAACGCTGCCCGTCAACCTGGTCGTCAGAGAGACTACCGGTCCACCACCGTCAAACTAATAGAGGGAAATCACTGTCCCCCTGCGGGAACAGTAGATGCAGCCCTTCAGAAATCCCAGATGTGATAATTAGCGATCAGAAAACATAAGGAGGCACTAGCGAACAAATAGATCAAAGGTGAAGTCGTATTTCTCGTTTGGTAAAGACAAAGTTGTCTGCATCGGCAGGTGATAATACCTTACACGATGCAACCGATGACTGAAGATCAAGAGGAGTTTTAGAAATGTTTTCTAAGAAGAGTGTCGTGGTTTTTACACTTCTGGTTGCTCTGGCTTTAGTGATGGTGGCATGCGCCCCAAAAGAGACACCAACAGAAGCGCCTGCAGAACCCGCCGCAGCGGAATTCAAATGCCCCAGCGCATGGGAAATGCTGACTCCTGAGCTGCAAGCTGCCTGCACGGGTGAATATGAAGGTACGGTTGTAACGATGACCGGCCCCTTCACCGACGAGGACGAAGTGAAGTTTAACGAGTCCGTCGCCGCGTTTGAAGAATGGACCGGGATCGACATCCAGTACACAGGCACCAAAGAATTCGAGACGATTATCACTGCTGCGGTTGAAGGCGGCGACGCCCCTGACATTGCCGACTTCCCACAGCCAGGTCTCCTGCTCAACTTCGTGAAGAGCGGCAAAGTTGTCGACCTGACCGATGTCATGAACCAGGATTGGCTGAAGAAGAACTACAAGCAGGCATGGCTCGACATGGCCCAGATGGAAGGCATCCAGGCTGGTGTATGGGCACGCTACAACGGCAAGAGCCAGGTCTGGTACCCGCTTCCGGCATTCACGGATGCTGGCTATGAAATTCCAGAGACCTGGGATGAACTGCTCGCTCTCTCCGACCAGATCGTTGCCGATGGTGACACCCCCTGGTGCATCGGCATTGAGTCCGGCGCGGCCACAGGCTGGCCCGCCACCGACTGGATGGAAGAGATCATGCTGCGCACGACCTCACTTGAGAACTACGACAACTGGTCGTTCCCCGCTGATCCTGCCGACCGACTGCCCTTTACTTCACCGGAAGTTAAGAATGCCGCCCAGGTTATGAGTGACCTGTGGCTGCATGAAGGTTACGTCTATGGTGGCACCGCCGCCATCGCCGACACCTTCTTCGGTGACGCGCCGCTTCCGATGTTCGATGATCCGCCCAAGTGCTGGCTGCACAAGCAGGGCAACTTCATCACCAGCTTCTTCCCCGAGGGGACCGTCGCTGGCAAGGACTACGATTTCTTCTACCTGCCCCCCATTGATGACGCCTACGGCAAGCCCTACCTGATCGCTGGCGACATCTACGCGATGTTCGATGACCGTCCAGAAGTGCGCGCCGTGATGGACTTCTTCTCACGCGGCGAATCGCTGCGAACCTGGCTGGGCAGTGGTGGCGCACTCTCACCGCATAACGACGCCGAGTTGAGCTGGTACGGCGACGACATCGAGCGTGGCATTGCCGAGTTGGTGAACGATGCTGACAGCGTTCGCTTCGACGGCTCTGACCTGATGCCCGGCGCAGTTGGTTCTGGTTCCTTCTGGAAGGGCATGACCGACTACTTCAGTGGTACGGTAGATCTCGACACAGCGCTCGCCGAGATCGATGCCTCCTGGCCCAAATAAGCTGGCTCAGGCATTCACCAGATAACCCTGGTCATTGACGAGTACAGCGGAGAACCCTGGGGATACTCTCCGGGGTTCTCCCCTACTGAAACGAGGAGCAGGGTAGCCGATCGGGTTATCCTGCCTTTTAATCACTTGTCCAGTATAAAAACCCGATGGAACTGATGAGGGGAGGACATTGATGCAGCAAATAGATCTACAAGAAAAGGTGAAAGCTACACCACTGGAGTGGTTGTTAGCAAACATCGGCAGGATACTGCTTTCGATACTGGTTCCCGCTGTCACGTTCCTGGGGCTGCGCGCGGGCTTCCTTTTTCTCCGAGACAGCGATGCTCCCCAGCTTATAATCGCGATTGTCGCCATCGTATGGGGAGTAGGCGGTGTGGCTGCCCTTTACTGGGTCTTCAACTGGGTGTTGGAGCTCCTTCCAGGCGAATGGAAAGCACAGCTTCAGCCATTCCTGTTCGTTGGCCCGGCGATGGCAATCTTAACCTGGTACCTGGCTCTCCCCACTGTCCGCACCTTCTGGCTCAGCCTGAGAAGTGCCGACTCATCCCAATTCGTCGGGTTTCAGAACTACATCGCCAGCTTCACCCAGCGTATCATGCTGGAAGCCTATCGCAACAATGCATTATGGATGGTCGTAGGAACCTTCTTCACCGTCTCATTAGGGCTGCTGATCGCCGTGCTGGCTGACCGCAGCAATTTTGAGAACGTCGCTAAGGCCGTGATCTTCCTGCCAATGGCAATCTCGATGGTCGGCGCCGGTGTGATCTGGCGCTTTGTCTATGACGTTGACCCTCACATCGGGTTGCTCAACGCGATCGTTACCGCTCTGGGAGGTGAGCCGCAAGCATGGCTCACACTTGTCCAGCCCTGGAATAACCTGCTGCTGACGGTGATCGTGATCTGGCTCCAGACTGGCTATGCCATGGTGCTGTTCTCGGCGGCGATCAAGGGCGTGCCCGACGACCTGCTTGAGGCCGCCCGTGTTGATGGTGCAACCGAAACACAGACCTTCTTCCGGATTATCATCCCGTATATTCAGGGGACGATCATCACTGTTACGACTACAGTCGTGATCTTCACCCTGAAGATATTTGACGTGGTGATGGTAACAACTGGTGGGCAGTTTGGAACCGAGGTGATTGGTGTCAGGTTCTACAGGGAGTTTTTCAACAATCAGAACTTCGGATACGGCTCGGCAATCGCTATCGTGCTGCTGATCGCCGTTATCCCGGTCATGATCTATAACCTGATCCAGTTCAGCAAGCAGGAGGTTTTCTGATGCAGAGCAAAAAACAAAAGAGGCTCGTGGACCAAATTGTGGTCAACGGGGTCCTGCTCCTCATATGCATTGCCTGGACAGTCCCTACACTGGGTCTGCTGGTATCATCGATTCGTGACCGGGAAGATATCCAGTCATCCGGTTGGTGGACAATCATCCCCCACCGGGGCTGGGTCCAGGTGAGTGAACTCCCGATCCCGGAGGATGCCTCGGTTGATTCGGAGATCACAATTGAAGGTGTAACAGCCACTTACGATGAGTTTCGTGCGGGCGTAGAGACAGGCGATGGCAGGCAGTTTGTCTGGATCGGCAACCTGCGCAACGGGCACATTCAAGTAAAGGACCGCCAGTGGACAGCCGGTTCCAACTTCACGCTGGAAAACTACGGTCAGGTGCTTGTCGGTAAGGAATACATCATCAGAAACGCCGACGGAAGCACGTCGACCGTACAGGGTGATGACCTGAGCGCATCGTTCCTCAACTCGCTGACTGTAACGGTGCCCGCAACGGTGATTCCGATCCTGATTGCCGCTTTCGCGGCCTACGGTTTTGCGTGGATGAAATTCCCCGGTCGTCGGGTCTTGTTTATCATCGTGGTGGCGCTGCTGGTTGTTCCGCTCCAGATTGCGCTGATCCCGATCCTGCGCGACTACGTCAAGTTGAATCTGAACGGCACGTTCCTTGCGATCTGGCTGGCCCATACCGGCTTTGGGCTGCCGCTGGCAACCTATCTGCTTTACAACTACATCAGCACCATCCCGCGTGACATCCTGGAGTCAGCCTTCATCGACGGCGCATCACATTTCACCATCTTCACCACCCTGATCCTGCCGCTGTCGGTGCCTGCTCTGGCGTCGTTCGCTATCTTCCAGTTCCTGTGGGTGTGGAACGACTACCTGGTTGCGCTGATCTTCCTGGGTGTGACCAGCGGGAACGTTCAGGTGCTGACGCAGCGCATTGCGGGGATGGTCGGCTCACGTGGGGCCGACTGGCACCTGCTGACCGCTGCAGCATTCATTTCGATGGTTGTCCCGCTGGTGGTCTTCTTCTCGCTGCAGCGATATTTCGTGCGCGGGCTGATGGCCGGTTCGGTAAAGGGTTAACAACAGCGCCGACATCATATTGATCGCTTGGACAAATCTCAAGACCTTTATAACGACGTTAATGCAGGTTGACAAAACGATCAGGCAACAACGGTATGGGCGACCCTTTGCGACCGTAGGTCGCCGGTCGCCCCATCCCCCCTATGGCCGGATTTGAGATCATCGAAATTCATACAACGTCGTCATGAAGTCCTGCAAGGGCAAACTGCATGGTTCACTCGAAAAACACATCCTGGTATATGGACGCCGTCTTCTACGAACTTAACGTGCGTGCCTTTTACGATAGCAACGACGACGGAATTGGGGATCTGCGCGGCATAGCAGAAAAGCTGGATTATATCCAGCAGTTAGGTATCGACTGCATCTGGCTGCTGCCGATCAACCCTTCACCGCTGATGGACGATGGCTACGATGTCGCTGACTACACCGCCATCCATTCCGACTATGGCTCGCTGGAGGATTTCGACTACCTGATTCAAGAAGCGCATGCACGCGGGCTGCGCGTGATCGTCGACCTGGTGATCAACCACACCTCCGATCAGCACCCCTGGTTTGTCGAGTCGCGCTCCTCTCGTGACAATCCCAAACGTGATTGGTACGTCTGGAGTGACACCGAGCAGCGTTACGGGGATACACGCATCATCTTTGTCGATTCCCAGGTTTCGAACTGGACCTACGACGGGCAGTCCGGCCAATACTACTGGCATCGCTTCTATCCATGTCAGCCCGACCTGAACTTCGACAACCCCGAAGTACACCAGGCCATGCTTGACGCAATGCGATTCTGGCTTAACCGGGGGATCGATGGTTTCCGGGTCGATGCCATCCCCTATCTCTATGAACGCGAAGGAACCAACTGCGAGAACCTCCCGGAGACACATGAATTCGTCAAAAAGATGCGCCGGGTGATGGACGAGGAATACCCCGAAGCGATTATGCTCTGTGAGGCAAACCAGCCCCCACAGGATGTGCTCGACTATTTTGGCGATGGGGATGAATGCCACATGGCTTTCCACTTCCCGGTGATGCCGCGTATCTTCATGGCGCTGCGTTCAGGTGACAGTGCTAAAATCCGCGAGATCATGAGCGAAACGCCTGTCATCCCGGCCAACTGCCAGTGGTGCATCTTTCTCAGAAATCACGACGAGCTGACACTGGAGATGGTAAGCGAAGAGGAACGTCAGTGGATGTGGGATCAATACGCGCCGCTCGACGAAATGCGCCTGAACCTGGGCATCCGGCGGCGGTTGGCCCCACTGCTCGACAATGACATAGAGAAGATTATGTTAGCTAACCGGCTGCTTTTTTCACTGCCGGGCGTGCCGATCATCTACTATGGCGATGAGATCGGCATGGGAGACAACATCGACCTGCCCGACCGCAACGGCGTTCGCACCCCGATGCAGTGGGACAACAGCCTGAACGCCGGTTTTTCGACCGTCGCGCCCGAAGACCTCTATGCTCCGCCAATCGACGATCCCGTTTTTGGCTACCAACGGGTTAATGTCATCAGCCAGCAGGACGATTCCGGGGCATTGCTAAACCAGATACGGGACCTGATCGCGCTCCGCAAACAGCATCCTGTCTTTGCACTTGGAACGTTAACCTTTATCGAAACCGGCAGCCCGTCGGTGCTGGGATTTGTTCGTGAATATGACCATCAGACAATCCTGGTATTCCACAACCTGACCCGCCGGTTGCGGCGAGTCGAGGCCTATTTAAGCGAATACACCAGTCGGCAGCCCTGCAACCTTTTGAACGGCGCACAGACCCTGCACCCAATCGGCGCTGCTCCCTATCGCCTTTCGATGGCTCCCTACCAGAGCCTGTGGTTACTTTTGAACGGCAAGTAACCGGCTATGGCTGCTGAACAAACACCTGCCGACCCGGATTTATACCTGAGAAATGCGCTGGAAAACATCGGCAAAACACTCGACGAGGCGGGCACCCGGGATGCAGCCGTATTCCTGCGCCGCCTTGAACAGCACGGCCCCGATCTCTATCGCCTGCTGTATCAGCTATATGGCGAGCGTGATGATTTTACTGACTGTGCCGGGCAGATTCTACAGACCGCCGCCGAAGCCTATCTTCAGCGTTCCACCGAACTGAAGCAGCTCGATCTCGAACGTGAAGATTCCCTACGCTGGTACCAGCAGCATACGATGGTTGGCGGCGTTTGCTATGTCGACCGGTTCGCCGGGACGCTGCAAGGCGTCGAGGATAAAATCCCCTATTTTCAGGAACTCGGTCTCACCTACCTGCACCTGATGCCGATCTTTCGCACCCCGGATGGCCCTGACGACGGCGGCTACGCGGTCAGTTCCTACCGCGAGATCAACCCGGCGCTGGGCCACATGGACGACCTGCGCGATCTGGCCGCCGCGCTCCAGGCAGCGGGGATCAACCTCGTCCTTGATTTCGTCTTCAACCATACCGCCAATGATCACGAGTGGGCGTTGAAGGCGCGGGCAGGCGACCCCGACTATCAGGATTGCTACTTCATGTTCGATGATCGCGCCCAGCCCGACGCCTACGAGAAGACCCTCCGCGAGATATTCCCCGACGAGCATCCCGGCGCGTTCACCTTTTACCCCGATATCGACAAATGGGTCTGGACGACCTTCCACACCTACCAGTGGGATTTGAACTATCGCAACCCGGATGTGTTCCGCCGCATGCTCGCCGAAATGCTGTTCCTGGCAAACATCGGCGTCGACGTGCTGCGCCTCGACGCGGTGCCTTTCATCTGGAAGAAGCTGGGCACCAACTGCGAGAATCTCCCCGAAGTGCACACAATCATCCGTGCCTTCAACGCGCTGGTGAAGATCGCCGCCCCCGCGCTGATCTTCAAATCGGAGGCTATCGTCCATCCCGACGACGTTCTCAGCTACTTCGGCCAGGGTGAATGGGCTGGTAAAGAATGCGAAATCTCCTACAACCCCCTGTTGATGGTGCAGTTGTGGGAAGCGCTGGCGACCCGCCACACGCACCTGCTGACCTATGCCATGCAGCACCGCTTCGATGTCATCCCGGAGAACTGCGCCTGGGTGAACTATATCCGCAGCCACGACGACATCGGCTGGGGATTCGCCGACGAAGACGCGGCGGCGATGCAGATCGACGGCTTCTGGCATCGCCAGTACCTGAACCGGTTCTACACCGGCGAAGAACCGG
>DAOUES010000233.1:0-26434 GCA_034430335.1 Anaerolineae bacterium
TCGAGGATGGGCGGCGCGGTAGCCTGCCCGGCGGCGAAAGCACGCACCATCGGGTCGCAGCCTGCGGCCTGGATATTGCCCAGCTTGGGCAGCCCCTCGGTCAGGCCGAACTGCTCCATCTCCCGGAAAGCCTTCATGACGCCGACCGGCCCCAGGCCGCCGCTGACAGACTGGATGTACCAGTCCGGGGTGCGCCAGGGCAAGCCATGCCGGGAGGGGCCGTATATGTTGCTCAATTCCTCGGCGATCTCAAAAGCGATAGTCTTCATGCTCTCTTTGGCAGAGATGCCTTTGATCCCCCGGTCGAGAGAAAGCCCTTTGCTGGCAGCAAAGCGGGAGGCGACCTGCTTGGCCTGGTCGTAGGTGCCGGTCACTTTGACCAGCTCGGTGCCGTAGAGCGTGATCTCGCGCATTTTTTCCGGGGGGATGCTGCTGATGGTGAACGCCCAGAGCTTGATCCCGGCGCGGGCGGCATAGGCGGAATAGGCAATCGCCACGTTGCCGGTGCTGGCGACGACCAGTTCGTTGATGCCCCACTCGCGCATGGACGAGATGGCAAGCGACGCCTGCCGGTCTTTGAACGACCCGGTCGGCCCCTGGCGTTCGTCTTTCAGGTAAAGATGTTTAAGCCCCAGCATGGCGGAGAGGTTTTCGGAATGGATGAGGGGGGTCATGCCTTCGCCCATGCTGACCACGTTGGCCGTATCGTGCAGGGGGAGCAGTTCCCGGTAGCGCCACATCGAATTGGGGCGGCTGTTCAGGTTTTCAGGCCAACCCAGCGGACCATCCAGGAGATACTGGGCATCGAGATAGGTTTCACCACAATTCGGGCAGCTTGACAAAAGCCGGGTGAACGGTTCAGCGTACTTGCAGTGCGGACAGTAGATATTGATCTGGATGTGTGTCATAGTCCCTTATTCTTCCATCCCTGGTCAACGTGTTAGAGATAAAAACCGGGGGTGAAGGTCGGCTTTACACCCCCGGCCAGGATCGTCTATTTACCTAATTCTTGTATGACCGTCGACAGGTTGTCAAACAGCACGTGGACTTCCTGCTCACCGGATTTGTTCAGATAGTGGGTGGTCGCCGGGTCCAGCCGTTCGATCATTTCGTCGGTCAATGTGCGCGCGGACAGGATGATCACCGGGACTGACTTCAGTTCAGGCTGTGACCGCAGTGACATGAGCAGCCCGAAGCCGTCCATATCGGGGAGATCAAGCTCCATGATGATGACTTCGGGCGTTTCTTCCTGGATGTGCTGCAGGGCATCCAATCCCATGTGGCAGGTATAGGTTTTACAGGCATAGGTTTCCTGCAAGACACCGGCCAGCGAATCGGCCAGTTCTTGATCAGGCTCGACGATGAGCGCCGAACTGAAACTGATGACGTTCTCTCCTATCAGGCGGCTCAACGTCTTGATCAGGTCGTCCTCGATGATCGGCTTTACCAGGTACTCGGCGACGCCCAGGTCGATTCCCCGGTCGCGGTCGTCGTCGATGCTGCACACGACGATCGGGATATCACGGGCTTCCTGGCTGGCCTTCAGGTCGTCGATGGCGTCCCAGCCGGTCTTGCCGGGCAGGTTGATATCGAGCAGGATTGCGACCGGTTTCGTCTGCCGGACATAGTCGAGCAGATCGTTGGCGTTATTCAAGCCGATGACGGCGTAGCCTTCTTTCTCCAGGTAGCGGGCATAAAGGTCGAGGACTCCCGGCTCGTCGTCAACTGCCAGCACGACGGGGCGGTCTTCTGCGTTCTCGGTCGCCATCACGATTTCGGTGACGGCCATCTCCGGCGGGTGGAGAGGAATGGTGAAGTGGAACGTCGAGCCGATATCGACTTCACTGTCAACCCAGATGGTGCCGCCGTGCATCTCGATGAACTCTTTGGAGATGGTCAGGCCGAGGCCGGTGCCGCCAGCCTGCCGGGTCGTGGAGCCGTCGACCTGGCTGAATGCCTCGAAGAGCTTATACATATCCTCTTCGGCAATACCGATGCCGGTGTCGATCACGCTGATCTGGACATGGGGCGGCTGGCCGGTGCCGGGGTCATACGACCTGCGAACCGCCTTGACGGTGATCGAGCCTTCGTTGGTGAACTTGGCCGCGTTGGAGACGAGGTTGAGCAGCACCTGGCGGATACGGACCGGGTCACCGTAGATCTGGGGCAGATTGTCTTCGACTTCTTTGTAAATCTGCACCGGCTTATCTTTGACCAGCCCGCGCCCGGCGGAGATCACCCCGTCGACGATCTCGTCGAGGCCGATATATTCCGGCTGGATTTCCATCTTATCGGCCTGAATCTTCGAGAGGTCGAGGATATTGTTGATCAGGACGAGGAGGTGCTGGCCGCTGTTATAGATGGTGGTCAGGTCCTGGTTTTGCAGGTCGTTGAGCGGGCCGTCGATGCCTTTGAGCATCACGCGCGAGAAGCCAATAATCGAGTTCAGCGGCGTGCGGAGTTCGTGGCTCATGTTCGCCAGGAACTGGCTCTTGAGCTTGTCGAGTTCACGGAGCTGCTCGTTCGCCTGTGTAATCTGCCCAAGGAGGCGGGCGTTCTGGATAACGGCGGTGAGTGTGCTGGATGCGCCACCGAGAAGCTGCAAGCTGTCCCTGGTGAACGTATTCGGGTGGGTGCTTTCGACGGTCATCACGCCGATGACCTCTTCGCCGGAGAAGAGCGGAACGACCAGCGCGGAGCGGGTGCGGTTGGTGCCGTTGGTCCGGTAAGGCTCCTGGTGGGCATCGGCGATCACGGTGGGCTGACCCTGGGCGGCAGTCAGGCCGACAATCCCTTCACCCCAGTTGACGGTCGCCTGGCGGGCGACGACATCGCGGCCATACCCGACGGCGGCATGGGCCTCGAAGACGACGGCGTCATCCTGGACGTTTGCCAGATAGATGAGCGCCGCCTCAGCGCCGTCGACTTCTTGAACGAGGATTTCGGCGACGTTGGTCAGCGCCTCGTCGAGGTCGGTGGTGGCGACGGCGGTGCGGGTGATGTCGAAGAGGAAGCTCAGTTCGTCGGCGCGGCGCTGGGCCTCTTCAAGAAGCTCGGCGTTGCTGATCTTGACCGAGATATAGGCGGCGAGTGTCGTAAGCTGGCGGATATGCGCCTCGTCGAAGGCATTCTCGTTTTCCGCGTCCTGGATGCTCAACACCCCGACGACTTCGTCGGCGAGGATCATCGGCACGATCAGGATGCTCTTGGTCGTCGCCCCCAATACGCGAGCGCCGTATTTGCGGGCCTCTTTTTCGGCATCTTCGTTGATCATCAAGACTTCGCCAGTCGAAACGACATAGCCGCTCAACCCCTTGTTGGCAGGCTGCGGCGGCGGGGACTCGCGGCGTTCGCCTCCCTGGATGAAGATGGGGAGGTTCAACATATTGTCATCATCGACAACACCGAGGAAAGCATACTCGACGCCGAACTGCCGCATCAACTGGTCGGCGGCGACATCGTAGACTTCGTCGAGGGTCTGGGCGCGCGAAACCGTCTGCGAGACGAGGTTGACGGTGGTCAGCTCGGCGACGCGGTCCTGAATTTCCTGGAACAACTGCGCGTTTTCGAGGGTGACGGCGATCTGGTCGGCGAGCGACTGGAGGATCGCCTGGGCTTCGGTATCGAAGGCGTCGGATTGGACACTCTGAACGTCGAGCGCCCCGATCACGCGGTCACCGGTTTTGAGCGGCAGCGCCATCTCCGAGCGCGTGTCGGGCAGAAGCTCGTTTCGCTGGTGGACGGGGTCGTCGTCGGCATCACGGGTGATGACCGTTTCGCCGGTAGAAGTAACCTGCCCGATCACCGAACGCGACCCGACGCGAATCTTGTGGCCCTGTTCGAGAAGCTGCTTGCCGACATCGCCCGTGCTGGCGCGCAGCGACGCCCAGTCGCGGTCTTCGTCGATCAGGAAAATCTGGGAGTGATAGTAGTTAAATGCATCGGCGACCCGTTCGACGACAAGCTGGAGGAGGATTTCGGGGTTGAGGATCGACGAGGCGGCCTGTGAAATCTCGTTGGTTGCCTGGAGACGGCGGGCGCGGTTCTGGGTCTGTTCGAAGAGGCGCAGGCCGTCGAGCGCGGTGGCTGCCTGCCCGGAGATGGTTTCGAAGAAGCGGATCGTATCTTCGGTGAAGACGTCGGTTTGCCGGGTGCCATGCATCACCAACCAGCCCAACACGTTACGACCGGCGACGGGGGCAATGATCGGGAAGACGGCGTAAGACAGGATGCCAAACGGCTGAAGCTGCGAATTCAGGAACTGCGCCGAAGGGTCACCGGCCACGTCGTTGATCACAAAGCTGGCCTGCTGAATCTGTTCGACATGAGACAGCAGCGGGAACTGGCCGGTCTGGAGACGCTCCGGGAGATCGTCGAGCTGTCCAGATTCGTCACGCAGCCACTTCCCGACCAACGTTCCCCAGCGCTCGCCGGGTTCCTGGTTTGGACGTTCGAGCAGGAACAGGAAGGCCCGGTCGACAGTGTCGATGGCGGCCAGCCCGATCAGGATGCCGGATAACTCGTCGACCGAGTTGGCCGCCGCGATATCCTGCGTGGCGCGGTAAAGGCGGTTGGTTTCGACCAGCGAACGCTGAGTCTGCTCGACCAGGCGGGCGTTGTCGATTGCCATCGCCGCACGGCCCAGCACGTCGGTAACCAACTGCTGTTCCTCCGCCGAGAGCATGCGATCTTCTTCGAGTTGGGTGGTAAGATCGCCGATGATCGTGCCTCGCAGCTCGATAGGAAGCTGGATTGCCCCTTCACCCGGCGCTGCTTCCGCATCAGAAATCGGCTGGGTGCGGGTCAGGTCGTATTTGTATCCGACCCCTTCTTTTTTCTGTGATGTGTAGTCTTCCCAACTGTCGCGCGTGAGCATCTGGGTGAGTTCCAGGGAGGCCGAGAGCAGCCCTTCGCGCTCTTCAAACAGTTCGGCGTTGCGAATGGCTACCGACAACTGGTCGGCGAGGGTCTGGAGGATCGAGATGGTGGCTTCGTCGAACACTTCCGGCTGAATGGCCTGAATGTCGAGAACCCCGATGATCTGGTTGGCGATGCGGAGCGGGACGCCCAACTCGGCGCGTGTATTGGGGAGCAGGGGGTTCGGTGCCCAGAATTCGGCGTGACGGGTGTCGGAGGCCAGCACCGGCTCGCCGCGCAAGGCCGCTTGGCCGACAACGGAGTTCGAACCTACTCCCAGTTTGTGTTTGCGGGCAAGCATTTCCTGGCCTGCCTCACCGGTGCTGGCGCGCAGCACGGCGTTTTGCTTCAGGTCGTCGATGAGGAAAACCTGGACATGGTAATATCCAAGCTGATCCAGGACAAGTTGAATGGTCGTATCAAGAAGCCTGTCGATCTCGGTTTGAGAAGCGATGACATGGCCCATTTGGGCAGTCATCTCGAGGTCACGGGTGCGGATTTTGACCATTTCTTCCTGGGATGCGTAAAGGGTATCTAATTGCTCGATGAGACTGTTAAAGGCACGGTAGACACGGTTAACTTCCGTCAGGGGTGTTTCAGGCAGGCGCGTTCCGCGTTCACCGCGAGCGATCATCATTGCCTTGTCGCTGGTTTCGGCGATGTTTACCGATAGACGGCGCGAAAACAGTGAAGCGATCCCCAATGCCGCCAACCCCAGCAGACTGCTGACGCCGATTACTTGCAGTCTCGTAGTCTGGCTGGTCGTGGTCGCCTCAGCATAATCTTGTTTCAGCACCAGGGCCATGTCCAGGTCGGGCAGCCAGCGATAGACGCCGATCACCTTTTCGCCCCGGTAATCTGTCCAGACGGCGGTGCCATCATTTTGGGCTGCGGCACGTGAATCGATCTCGTCCTGGGCATCGGTATCGTCCGGTGCGAAACGCGGTGAGAGGATGTACTGCTGGCCGGTATTCACAAGATAGTAGTCGGCTGTATCGGCCCAGTAATTTGCCCCGACAGCGGCCTGGACAAACGCCTGTTTGCTGATCCGACCGGTGAAGTAGCCAATCGGTACGCCATTCTGATCCGGAACCACAGTGGAGAAGTACAGACTTGGCACCTCGTCGACCGGGATGGTAATGGATATCTCTGTGGGCAGCAGGCCGGCGCTGACCCTGGAAAACCATGTCTCGGTGCCGAAATACTGCCCGATCTGAATGGGATCGGTGCTCCAGAGGACGGTTCCGTGAGCGTCCATCAGCAGGTATTCTTCAAATGGCCGGTCGATGTCCTCCATCCCGGCGGTCAATATTGCGCCGACCTCCTCGGCGGAGGCGAACCGGTGTATCCCCGCGCCGCTGGTCAGGAGCCAGATCATACCATCGTGGACATCGCTGTCACTGTTGGCTGTGATGATGACAGCTTCTGACATCTCCCCGGCCCAGTTGCCCAGATCGCGTGTCTGAACGTCGGCCAGTGCAGATAATTCGTCCAGGACCTGCTGTTCGGCCAGGCGCGACAGACCGATTGACGAGGCGACGGTCAGAATGATCAGAGGGATGGCAATCAATGCAAGGGCGGATACGATCAGACGCCGCCCCAGGGTGCCGGCTCTCTTGTTATTCTGAAGGGTATTCCTAACAGTGCTCATGTTGCCTTACCTATCCGTAGTCTCTCGCCGCAACTGGACGCTGGTTTGTGGTGCGCGCAGCACGCGGCCTAATTCTCGTACCGTTGTCTGCAAGATTTCGTTTACGTCGGTCGAACCTACCAGTTTGGCGGTGATCTCGTTCAGAACCTGTTCGTGTTCTGCCCGTCGAGATGTTTCTTCGACCAGGCGGAGGTTCTCCAGCGCCAGGCCGACGCGGTCGATAATCGCTTCAACCAGACTGAGGTCTTCATCGCTCAGATTCCTGACGTTCTCACCGCCGAAGCCAAACGCGCCGATGATCTCGCCACGCACTTTGATGGGAACGGCTACGGTGATCGAACCATCGGAGGTTTCCCGAGAGACCAACTGCCCGCTCGCAATCGCCTCGTTTACCGGGTCGTCGGATAACTCACCGCTCTCCTGTACTGCTTCGCCGGTGAAAACAAAGCTGATAGGCTGGTTGGGGCGGTGGTGCTGGCGGAAGGCATGCCAGCTTTCGGACACTGCACGGTGTTCGGTCAGCTCAATCTGAGTGAGAGCTTCGGAGAGCAGGTTTTGC
Source organism: Anaerolineae bacterium (assembly GCA_034430335.1). Taxonomy (GTDB): domain Bacteria; phylum Chloroflexota; class Anaerolineae; order Aggregatilineales; family UBA3940; genus JAFGOY01. The sequence continues at coordinate 7,128 of DAOUES010000233.1, forward strand.
AGGCGCGCGTTGTCAACAGAAAGCGCAAGCTGGTCGGCGACGATCTGGAAAACGGCGGCTATGTCCTCACTGAAGGCGTTGGAGGCGACGCTCTGAATGTCGAGCGCGCCGATGACACGGTCGCCGATACGCATTGGCAGCGCCATCTCCGAACGGGTGTCGGGCAGCAGTTCGTTGCGGCGAAAGACCACTTCGGTGCTGGTATCGCTGGCGATGATCGCCCTGCCGGTGCCGGTGACCTGCCCGATCACCGATTGTGAGCCGACGGGCAGGAAGTGTTTGCGGAGCAGGAGCTGGCGACCGGCGGTGCCGGTGCTGGTGAACAGGTTGGCCTGTTTTTGCTCATCATCGACGAGAAACACCTGGGCATGATAGTAGCCGAATCGCTGCCGGATCAACTCGACGATATCGCTCATCATGTTGTAGGGGTCCTGGCCGGTCGTCGCCGCGCGCCCGATCTCGGTGGTGATGACCAGGTCGCGGGTACGTTCGGCGACACGTTCTTCGAGGTTCCCGGCCAGCTCCTGGAGCGTATTGGCAACGGTATTGATGCTGCCGGACAACTGCCCAAACTCGTCTCCAGCCTCAAGATCGATCCGGGCGGTGTAGTCTCCCCGTTCGAGAGTCTGGAGCGTCGACAGCGCGGCATGTATCGTGTTCGAGAAGTAATGGAAGAGCCAGGTGACGATGACGATCCCGCCCACAACGGCAACCACCATCGCGATGAACATAATCCGGTTGGCGGTTTTCTGGTAAGACTGGGTTTGCCGGAACAGGGAACTGTCGCTGGCACCGACAATCGTCCGAATCTGTGATACCGAGTCCTGGATGCTGTCGGTGATGAGGCTGTGGTTCTCCAGATGCGCGTCTATCTGGACCTGGAGATCGGATACGGCTTCTGCCGAAGCAAGGTATGCCTCCAGTGCCTCAGGAATACCGCTTACCTGCTCACCCACCGGCAGCCTGTTGTAGTTCCTCAGAAAAACATCGGCTGTCACCTGGAAGGTCTCAAGGGTGTCCCCGGTATCCTGCGTAGCCAACTGAGATTCAAGGCTCCTCAAAGTCAGCACCTGGTTTGACAGGCCGACATCGTTTTGCCCGGCGGTGAGCAGCACCAGCTCATCGCCCTGTGCGTCCAGAGCCGTCAGTACACCGGTTTGGGGCGCGGTTTGCTGTTCGACGAGCGCCGTCAGCGCCTCAAATTCTTCGCCGATGCTGTTCAGGTTGTCCCGTATCGAGACGATCTCGACATCCAGGGCGTTGGATTCGCTCTGGACGAGGTAGGCTTTGCTCAACTGCTCCAACCGGGTCAAATCTGCTTCGACCTGGGCAGTCAAAGCATCCAGGGCTTCTGTGCCGCCGGAAACCTCTCCTGAGGTGCGGATAACCTGGAGATAGCGTTCCGGGTAGCTCTGGATTGAATCGACGCCGACGGAAAGCTTTTCCGGGATCGATTGAATCTCTACGATAGCCGATGTGGTGTCAAGCATTTCCGAGTTAAGATTGGCATACATACCACGAATCACCAACAATATACTCAGCATCAGCAGGAGGATAGCTCCGATCAGAACCCAGAGTTTGGACCTGATAGGCAAATTTTGCCATGTTAACCGTCGGGTAAGTCTCTCCATGAACTGCTCTCTCCTACCTCCCGTGTTCCGGCAGCGGCGTGGGTTCGACCGTGCCGGGGGCCGGCTGCTCTTTCGGGCTGATCTGTACCACGCCCCGTGAAGCGCCCAGCACCTGGCTAAGTTCGGCAAGCGCCGATTGAAGGACTTCGTCGATGCTGGATGCGCCCTGAACGTCCTGTGAGATCTGGTTGATGATCTGCTCACGCTGAGTGGCCTGGGTAGCCTGTTCGTAGAGACGCGCATTCTCAATCGCCAGCCCCAGGCGGTCGACGAGTGTTTCGATCATCTCCAACTCGATATCCTTCCAGGGGTGATCACCGCCGCGTTCGATCTCGATCACGCCGACTACTTCGTTCCTGATGCGCACAGGAATGGCGGCGATATGCGCCTGCTGATCCTGCCGGATAACCACGCTGGATTCGCCCTTGTAGGCCTGGCGCATCGGGGCGGACCATTCGGCGTTGGCTTGGAGGTTTTCACCGAGCAAGGTGTAGCCAAGATTGCTTATCCGGCGGCTGTGGAGGTAGTCGGACCACCCCTCGTGGGTAAGACGGCGGTTCAGTTCCTCAAACTGGAGCAGGGTGCGCTGGGATTCTTCGAAAAGACGCTCGTTCTCTTTCGCGCGGGTCTCCAACTCCTCGACGACACGGGCTTTGTCAATGGCCGCAGCAAGCTGGGTCGACATTGCCTGTAAGAAGCGAATATCTTCAGGCTGGAAGGCGTTGAGTTCGGTGCTTTGAACGTCAAGCGCCCCGATGACGGTGTCTCCAACGGCCAGCGGCAGGGCCAACTCAGCCTGCGTATCGGGGAGCAGTTTGTTGGGGCGGTGGACCGGGCTTTCCCGCGTGTTGTTGACGACAACGGGCTTGCCGGTCGAGGTGCACTGCCCGACTACGGACTGCGATCCAATTGCCAGCGCGTGCCCGCGAGCAAGCAGCGCTTCACCGGCCCGCCCGGTGCTGGCTTCCAGGCGCGCCATACGTTGTTCGGCGTCGACCAGGAAAACCTGGGCATGATAAAACCCGTAGATTTCGAGAATCCGGTCGACGACCTCGTTCAACAGGCTGTGGGTGCTGGTGGCAGTGGAAGCGGTTTCGCTCACGATAACCGCCGATTCGAACAGGCGGAGACGCCGCTGTTGGGAGGCGATCCAGGTATAGGTCGTTCCACTCAACAGCCAGGAAAGCAGGCCAATCATCAACAGCGCCAGGATTGCAACAAACGCCGTCTGGGGAGAGATCGCCTCCAACGAGGCCCTGACTATGACAAGAGAGATCGTCAAGACAGCGGCGGCTAATGTCCAACTGGCTCCCAGCAGTAATGACGAGGCTAAAATGGCGAACGTATAGAACGCAGCCATTGATTCCAGTGATATGAAAGTGCCGGGCAAACCCTGGACGGTGGGAACGGCAATGGTCAGCAGGATGAAAAGATGCCGTGTCCAGTTCAGACTGCCGGTCTGCACCAGTGCATAGATGCCCAGATAGATGACACTCAAGATGAGATTCGGCAGCAGCAAGTTAGAAGGCATGATCCCCGGAAAGAAGAAATACAGCAGCAGCGATCCAACCGGGCCGATGATGCCGAATATCAGAGAGACTACCGAGACAATCAAAGCCTGCTGACGTTCCCGGTTGGTCTGGTAGGGATATCTGATCGCCGTCATCCAGCCCGGCAAAAGGCGAAACGTGTAGTCAACCGACCAGGTTGGTGTACTACCGGTCATGGCTTAACCCTCCATCTTCGTTCGGTCGGGCTGTCGGGATTTCGATTTCGCTGGGTGGCTGTTCCTGCCCACCGTCATCAGCCGGACGGCGTCCATCACCGATCTGGTAGTCCTGGTCGATTGGGGGTGAGCCGAGGCGCAGGGAAATATGATCGGAGCCAAGCGCGCCGCTCAACTGGTTGAGCGCGGACTGGAGAACATCGTCGACGCTGGCGACTCGCTGCAAGAAACCCGCCGAAACCTCGTTCACCCGGCGCTCACGTTCGGCGCGGAGGCTTGCCTCTTCGCTAAGGCGGATACCTTCGGCGACCATGGCCAGGCGGGTGGCGATGGATTCGAGGAGGATTCTCTCGTCACGAGTCCAGGTTTCACCAGCCGGGCGGGTGATCGCCAGCGTGCCGATCGACTCACCACGCAGAATGACCGGCGCGGCAAGCACAGACCGGTTGCTCCGGTCGTCAGTATAAGTCTCGGCGATAATATCGCTGCGCTGCCTGATGGTATCGAGACGGTCAGGCCAGATTTTCTGGGGGTCGAGCGTATGGCGAAGTTCATCGCCTTCTTCGATAAGCTCTTCCCAGGCCTGGCGAGTCAGCCTGCGGTTGAGTGCCTCAATCTCGGCGACGTTGGTTTTACTCTGTTCGAACAGGCGCACGTTCTCAATAGCGGAACTGATCTGGTCGGCGATAAGGCTGAGGATGCTGATCGAATCGGGGTTGAACAGGGTAAGGTCTTCACCCAGGATATGGAGCGCACCAAGCATGCGCCCGCTGGCCTGGAGTGCGATAGCCAGTTCTGGACGGCGGGCTTTCACACCGGCAAACGACACCTGCTCGGTGACCCCGCCGAACTGCGGTTCTCCCAGCAAGATCGTACGCCCGATAAAGGTTTTCTCGTCGATGACGATTGCCGCGCCAACGCTCTGTAAGCGTTCGGCGTCCTCGCCGGCAGCCGAGTGGAGACGGGCCTGGCGCATCCCGGCGTCGGTCAGGAAGATACGAACACCGGGGAAGTCGAACTCGTCACGAATGGCATGTGTTGCGTCATGAAGCAGTTGGTCGATTTCAAGCGTTTGGGCGGTTGTCCTTGAAACCTGGAAGGCCGCATTGGATTGGCGAATTCGGATGTTCAACTGGGCCACGACATCGCGCAGCACGTCGGACAGGCGTCCCACTTCGTCGTGGGGGAATTCGGGTAGGGGGGTATCGAGATTACCACGCTGGATTTCCCTGGAGGCGGCGGTTAACTTGCGCAGCGGGTTCAGCAAGAAAACCGAGAAAATCGCCGTGATGATCGTGATGGCGATCGCACTGAATACAAGGACATATCGAAGCTGGCCCAACAATTCGACGATCTTCTGCTGCACGATGACGCCGGGCGTTCGGGCAGAAACATACCAGTCAAGCTGTGAAATGATAGGGTGTTCCGACATTGTTTCGGCTACGGAGGTATAACCGTACAGCATCTCATCTGAGGCTGGAGAGGTATAGGTAAATGAGCCGGAGGGCTGCTTGCTCATCCGAGACAAAACAGCCCTGGGTATATCGGAATCTGTCTGTGTACCGAGCTGCGTGCCATCACCTTCGATGATCATCAGTTCTTGATTGCTCTCCGGCAGGGTTAACGGTGTGATGTTTTCCATGCTCCAGATTGCGTAGATGATGCCGATCATCAGGTCCGGTTGACCCGGATCGTAAACCGGGACGGCAATGTGAACACCTTCTTGGTAGCCGGTGAAGTAATCGTTTTCTGCCCCGGCGATGTAGACCTGGCCTGCACCATCATTATAGGTCGTATCGAACCAGGTCCAGTTTTCCGGTTGGAAGTCCGGATCGGTGATTTCAAGGACGGTAAGGTCTGTGCCTAGTTCAAGGTCAAAGGGAGCTATCGCATGGACACGTCGCGAGAGGTCAACAATGCTAATATAGGCATATTCCTGATTGGTAGACTGGAAATAGGTGTTGGTGCTGACGATGCCAGGACAGGTAATTACCATTGTTCTTAGCTCGCTTGTATCCGGTGTGAAATCCGGGTCATAATGCTCAAGCAGGCAGTTGGTAATGATTGAAGAATCGGCCAGGTTGTTGAGTTTGTCGATTTCACGTTCGAGGGTGTTTGCCAGGTCAAGGGCCTGCGCGCGGCTGATCGTCTCAAGGTCGGTTAGTGCTGAGTTGGTTTGCGAATCTTCGACAACCCTGGTGACTGCCCTGTTGGTAATCAGGGTGGTGACGGAAAGAACAAGGCCCAGAATAAAAGTGATCTTGAGGGCAATCGGCAGGGCGCGAATATCCAGCCGCCTGCCCCGTACCTGCTCGTGAGTGGTCATAGTTCAGCTCTCGCTTCCTCAGTCTCTCCGGGCGTGGATGAGTCTCGGTCGGCTTCGGACAGCCGTTCTTCAAGTTCGGGGTTCGCTTCTGAGACTGATTTACGCCGCCGGGCCAGCGGGTGATCCATGCTCAACTCGGCGTATACGTTGTCGGTGCCCAGCGCCTCGGACAGCTCACGGGTGGCGGTTTCCAGGAGCATCGCCAGGCTTGGCGCGCGCTGTAGACGTTCGGCAATGGTGCCGATAATGCGCTCCCGTTCTGCCGTCCGCTGAGTCTGGATATACAGGCGGGCGTTCTCAACCGCCAGGGAAGTCCTTTCGGCGATGCTCTGCATCAACTGGAGGTCTTCCTGAGTCCAGTCACGCCCGCGATCCGGTTCGATGCCCAGAACGCCGATGACTTCGTTGCGGACGACTACCGGTACGGCAAGGTAGACCGGTTTGCCATCTTCACCATTCGAAATAATGGCCGACCCGCTGCTGAGTACCTTTTCGGCAATCCGGCTGCGCTGGATGCGCAGCCCTTCCGGTTCCGGCCCGTAGGTTTGATGCACCTCGTCTTCGCTTACGTCGGCGAGGAATTCCTGCCAGGAACGTTGTGCAGTTTCGCGGCTTATATCGCGCAGTTCTTGCAGGTTTTCTTCGGCTTCTTCGAACAACCGGGCGTTCTCGATGGCAATCGCAAGCTGATCGGCGAGCACCTGGAGGATCGGGAGACTGCTTTCGTTGAAGGCATCGGCAGAGACACTTTGCAGGTCGAGCACGCCGATAGTCCGCTCCTCGATTGAGAGGGGCAGGGCAAGCTCTGCCCTTGTTTCCGGAATCAGTTCATTGTGCCTGCGCAGGGTGTCCTGGTCGGTGTCACGGGCGACAATCGCCTGCCCGGTGGCGGCAGCATGGCCGATCACGTTAGAACTGCCGACCAGATGGCGATGGCCGCGCTCGATGAGCTGCTGCCCGGTGCTGCCCGTGCTCTGGCGGAGCACGGCGTAGGTTTGATCTTCGTCGGTGAGGAAAACCTGGACGTGAGAATAGCCAAAAGCCTCGCGAATCGAGGTGACGGCATCATCGAGAAGGTTGTTCAAATTACGGCTGCCGACGATATTCCGGGCAACGGTGATGGCCGCCTGAAACTGGCGGGTCTGGGTTTGCAGGCGGGCCATGATGGTTTCGCGCTGGGTGGTCAGGGCGACGGTCAGCTCCTGTTTCTCTTCAATTGCGCGGTTTGTTGCCCGTGAAAACATCCAGGAGACGAAGCCAACGATAATGGTATTGGCGTAGACAAAGAGCGTCTGGCTGGTCTCCCCGCCCGCGAAAAGTTCGCCGAGATAGGTTGGCGAATTGAGGACGTTGAAGATCAGGTAGGTGAAAGCGGTCAGGAAGGCGATGCCAATCGCCGAAGCCGGAGGGCCAAACATACCGGCAGTAATCACCGGCAAAATCAGGGTGGTGACGGCAGGAGCCAGCGAACCGGTATTGGAGATCAAAACCATCGTGACGATCAGGAGGATAATCGACATGGCGATACCGGCGGCTTCGGTCAGGCCGCGCCGGTTGAAAAAGTAGATTCCCAACCAGACGGCAGCCAGCCCATAGCCAGCCAGCAGACGGGTGAGCTTGGCAGTGGTCGGTTCGGGGTCGGAGAACAAATGGATCGTCTGCCCGATCAAAACGAACACCATCACCACTTCAATCGAGAGCAGGATCACCGCAGCCAGCCGCCCTCTGCGTTCGCTTCCGTGGTCGCCGGGCCGCGTGTAAGCCAGTATTTCATACAGGTGCGATAACGGCGACTGGGTTAGATTTGGATTTACTTCACTCATAGTGTTTATCCATAACTCGCTCTGTTACGAACTTAACTCTGGCCTGTGGTCGGCTTTCCTGGCCGGTTCGTCATCACTACTGGCCAGCGTAGCAAAACCACGACTTACGCCCATCGCACGGCTGGCTTCGCGGGCAGCGGTGCGCAAAATCGTATCCAGGTTGGTGGACGATTGGAGCTTGACAGAAAGCTGACTGAGCACCTGCTCCCGGGCGGCCTGTTTTTGCGCCTGCTCGCTCAGACGGGTGCTGTCGAGGGCGAGTGCGACACGTTCGGCAACGGCCTCAAGAATAACCTGGGTATCTTCGTCCGGGTGTGAGCCGCCGCTTTTTGGTTTGAGACTCAACCTGCCGATCTTTTTGCCGCGTACAGAAAGCGGCAGGCTCATCGTTTCGCCGGAGGTGGTCTCTTCAAGCTGTGTCAGTTCGCCGGTGGAGAGTGGGTGAACACCGGTCGAGTCGGTGGTATACCCGACGGATGCACTCTTACCTCGCGTCGCCAGGTAGTCCTGCCAGGCGATCCCGGTGAGCTGGCGGTTCAAATATTCGATGTCTTGCAGGTCACGCTGGGCCTGTTCGAACAGGCGGGCGTTCTGGATCGCGATGGCTAACTGGTCGGCCATGGTCTGGAAAACCGAGATATCCTTTTCGCTAAAAGCGTTGGGACTCTCGCTCTGGATGTCCAGCGCACCGATGACGGCCCCCCCGACGCGCAGGGGAAGGGCGATCTCTGAGCGGGTGTTGGGGAGCAGTTCGTTGCGGCGATGTACGGCGTCGACATCGGTATCAGAGGCGACGAGCGGCTCACCATAAGCCGTGACATGCCCGATCACCGATTGGGAGCCAACCGCAAGCTGGTGCTTGCGCTCCAGGAGTTTTTCACCGGCCTCGCCGGTGCTTTCTCTGAGCACTGCAAAGTGCCTGCTTTCGTCGAGCAGGAAAACCTGGGCATGGTAGAAGTCGAAGCGGTCGACGATCAGGCTGGTGACCTGCTTGAGCAGCGTTTCCAGATCACGAGTGCCGGTGATCGCCTGCCCCACCTCGGCGGTGGTCGTGATGCGCCTGACGTCCTCTTCCAACTCGTGGCTGTAGCGGTCGATTTCCTGCGTCTGTGTCTCAAGGCTTGAACGGTCCCGTTCCCGCTGGAAGGCGAGCACGGCGACCAGGCTGGAGATCAGCGTCGTGGCGACAAACTCGGTCACGAAAATGGTGGACTCGAACATTGAGGATCGCGCCGCGATGATGCCCAGACTCAAAAATGCTCCGATGACAAGGATCAATGTCAGTTGGGCAGACATGATGATCGTAGAAAGCAAAATTGGGATCAGGATAAAGGGAACAAGCTGCTCGCCGGTGTAATTGAAGGGTAAAGCGAGTATATAGAATAAAAAGAGCACGACGAGGCCGTATACCAGAATAAGGCTGCCAATCCGCGCCCAGCGCGTACGGCTCAGGAGATAGCTGACCAGCGCGATCACGACGCTCGGAATCCCGGCTTTTGATGGGCTGCCAGGCGCAAAAAGACCGGTGAGAATGATGGGTGTGCCGACAAGAAACAGCACCAAACTTAGAGTCGCCAGCCTGCGCGTTCGTTCTACCTCCTGCAAGTCGGTAATGCCGGGATGCGGGCTGGTAAGTCTTTTCCAAAGTTTTGGCTTGACGTGAGAACGCTCACTCATCTAAATGCTCCGATTAACTAAAGTGCCGTACCCGGTGAACGTCGCCGGGGCCGGGATCAACCGGCGGCCTGATCGTCTTCGTCAGGCTCCAGGTGCAGCGTGATATCGTAGTCGGGAAGAACCGAGCGCAGGGCGCTGACGGTCGTTTCGAGCACATCGTCGACCTCCGCCGCGCGTTGAAGCTCGGTCGTAATCTGGCTGACCAGACGTTCCTGGGCGACGGCCTGCCGGGTGCGTTCGGCGAGATGCAGGTTTGAAATAGCCAACTGCGCCTGGCGGTCCACGTCAAGAACGAGCTGCCATTCGGCAGGGCTGAGAAGGCCGCGCTCACCCAGGCGGGCGCGCTGGATCAACTCGATGGGACGGTTCAGCATATCCGCCAGCCCTGTGTCGGCGAGATGGACAATTGTGTCTGTCGTTTGAGTGGCATTGATCAATCCAATGACCTCGCGCAGCTTGCGTTCACGCGAGGCCGCCAACCGGACCTGGCTGACCATGAGCTGGGTTTCGATCAGGGGAGCCACTTCGTTGGCGAAATCGTGGCACAACTCCGCCCGATCATCGTCGAAAGACGAATGGCTCGATTCCAGGACGACCACCCCGAACCAGGCCGAGCCGGTGTTGAGCGGCACGATCATCAGCGAGTTCACATTCCGGCGGGCCAGTTCCTCTTTTTGCCCCGGTGATAGCTGTGAATCGTCGGCTGCCTCGTTGATCACAATCGTCCCGGTGGCGTGTGGGAACTGGGAGAGAACCGGCGCGGTGCTCATATCGTAGCGGGTTCTTTTGATATCGGTGAGCAAAAGGCCATCTTCCCAGATGGCGATGGTGTCAACATACTCGGCGGTTTCGGCGGGGTCGGGGCCAGCGATATAGAGCAATCCGCGATCAGCCCGCGACGCCTGCGCAATGCTCGACAGGGCCGCGTTGTAGATTTCTTCGACATTCCCTGCGGAGATCATCGCCTGGGTAGCCTGGTTGTAAGTCCTGAGCAGGTCAAGCTCGTGTTGTAGTTGAGACTGTTCCACAAACCGGTTGAGCGGCGCTGCGATGTGATCGGCAATCGCCAGCAGCGATTGAACGACAGGCCCTTCATAGGTGTGCGGCTTCCGGTTGGAAAGCAGCAGATAACCGGTTGTGCCGTCCGAAGCGGGCAGGGGGATGCTCAACAGGCTGTCGACCTGGAGCGTGCCGCGCAGGAATGCTTTCAGCGGTTCGGCCTGGCTGCCCGGTTCAAAGATATTGGGGATGATCACCGCCTGCTCGCCAAGCAAGCGGGCCATGTCGGATGGGTACTGGGCATCGAGGGCAATGTCGTCGCGATCCCAGACACCGATTGGTTTCAGTTTTGGATAGCCATTGGCCGGGCCAGGAGGGGCCACCAACAGGCTGATCCGGTCGACTTCCGGCAGCAGGCGGCGGAATATCAAAAGGAGTTCGTCCGGCGTGGTCGACAGGGCGAGGCTGCGGGTGATGGCAAGCACCGGGTCTTTTTCGTCGAACTCGACATCGCGGGGGAGGGCGAGCGGTACAGCGCCAGCCGCAGAGGATGCCGCGCCGAAAGCGGGAGAGCGCTCAGAATGGGTCACCCGGTTTTTCCCGGCGACGACCAGCCAGAGAGAACCCACCAAAACGATTCCGGCACCGACCAGGCCGAGTATCGCCAGAAAAACCGACTGCCGGGTGACCATCAGCGCAATAAGGCCGGGCAGGGCAAGGACGGCACCTAGAGCCAGGGCAAGCTGGCGCAGCAGCATAGACCTGTGTTCGGTTACAGTAATTGTGGAATTATCCGGGCGGCTCGTTAAGGGTTTTTGCATTCCAATCATCCTTCGCGTATCGAGCAGCCAGGAGCGAGAAAAAGAGATTCAACAGATGTTCACGTCCAACGGAACGGTTGTTAATGTATCTCCCAAACAGGCTCGCCGCTCAATACGCGTCTAACTTGATCAGGGAAACGATCAGGATCGAGAGGTTTCCCTAAAAAGCCATCGAAACCGGCCTCCTTAGCCCGCCGCATTTGCTCGACACTGGCTTCAGCCGTGACAGCAACGACAAGCGTATCCTTCAGGCGGGGATTCGAGCGTACTTTCTGTAATGCCTGGAACCCGTCTTCGTAAGGCAGGCGAATGTCCATCAAAATCAGGTCGATGCGGGGCAGGGTGTCGGCGAATTCAACCACCTGCCAGCCGGAGGTCTTCCATTCGCAACGCTGGACGCCCATATAGGCCAACATGCGGGCAATCAAGACGAAATTGGGGACATTGTCTTCCACGACCAGGACATGAGCCTCCGACGGATCGACGGAATCGAAATCCGGGCCGGATTTTTCGTGTCCATTGTCGGCAGCCGGGGCTTCCGGTTCTTTCTTCTGATCGACTTGAACCCTGGGGACGCGGGAAGTGTCTGACCCGGTCTTTGCCTCTGGCGGGGTCTTGACGATGTCTGATCCGGTCTTTGCCTCTGGCGGAGTCGCGGCGGTATCTGATCCGGTCGTCGCCTCTGATGGAGTCGCGGCGGTATCTGATCCGGTCTCTGCCTCTGATGGAGTCGCGGCGGTATCTGATCCGGTCTTGTCGGCCTTTGGCGGAGTCGTGGCGGTATCTGATCCGGTCTTGTTGACCTCTGGCGGAGTCGTGGCGATATCAGTTACAGCCTTTGTCTCTTCTGGGGAGGTCTTGACGATATCCCGAGGTTTATCAGGCTGATCTTTGGAATGAGGTTTATTCTGCTCGTTCACCTCAGAGTCTTTTTGTGTCATGGTTATCAAACCCTATTCACGTTCATGAACGAAATGACCTGTTGACTCGCCGCAAATGATGACGTGATGGTGGTCGACCGGTTGTTTACCGGCCTGCTGCTATCCAACTGCAAGACTAAACAATGAAAAGCCAACTTCAATCTGCTTTCTTAGGGACATCATCATCTTTTTTGACCGGCTGGCTCTGGGTCGGCTGGCTTTGAACCGGTTGGCTTTGGGCTGGCTGGCTCTGAACCGGTTGGCTCTGGGCCGGTTGGCTTTTGACCGGCTGAATGTTCTCAACAGCCGCCGTCGGTTTCTCAGGAGCAGCCCTGTCTTTTTCCCCGGCAGGCGGCTCGACGGGTTCACTACCGATCTTTTTGTCGTTTTTGAGATGTGAGGCGATCTGGTTAGGGAGTTCGTCGACGTCGATGGGTTTGGGGATATAGTCGTCACATCCTGATACAAGAGCTTTTTGACGGTCGCCTTCAAGGACATTGGCGGTTAGCGCCAGAATGGGAATGCTGTCGAAGCCATCCATTTTACGGAGACGGGTCGTACATTCGTAGCCGTCAAGATCGGGCAGGTTGATGTCCATCAGGATCAAATCCGGGGTATTATCCTGCGCCAGTTTCAACCCAACGGCCCCGTTTTCCGCTTCGATAACCGTATATCCTTCGGCCTCAAGAATGCGCTTGATCAGAATGCGGTTGTCGAAATTATCTTCGATGTATAGGATTCGTCCTTCCGCCATATCGGATTCTCCACCGCTTCTGTATCGATACAGTCGTCCATTTCAAGTATCCTGGGGGGCAATCGATTAAGTAGTAGTCGATAGGTGCTGATCGCCAGCCCAGATTGATCCAACAACGGGTACTATTATAGCGCTTTTCCAAGCATAGTGTTGTGATTGGTCATACTCTCGTATGGCTTTCACCGGCTTCGGATTATAAACGATTCTTTGCCTGCTGTCCCGAAGCCTTTTCTGTCGAAAGTCGTACCGGTTTGCTGCCTGGATGAGTAATGAATAATTGCATCGTCAATGACAATCAGCACCAATACTACTTTATTGGGGAGTTATGGCAAATTATACCACAAACAGAACTTGAAGGCGGGCGGGGGATGTTACAGTTGTGAAACGATGAAACGGGCCGGAAAATGGGCCGTAGAGACCGGCGATATCTGGCTTCCGGGCAATGACGACGCGGGGAAATTTTCTATGGATTGATCTTAGCCAGCCCGCCCACTTTGTGATACACTTGCCGGGCATTTGGAATGAGCTGCATTATCGAACGAAGGAATGCGGCGGCAAACCCGGTGATGCCGGGTTCGCTCCGTTTCATTTCTTGTCAACTAATATTGATTGATAGAGGTTATTTCCCTTGAGTGAAGCAAATCAAAACAGTACAGACTATGTAGGCTCGATTGCCCCGCACGGCGGCACATTGATCAACCGGATGCTGCGCGGCGATATGGCGGAGTCGACTCGTGAAATGGCCCAGGGCCTGACACGGATCGTACTCTCGCCGATGAACATCTCCGACCTGGAAATGATCGCGGTCGGCGCGTTCAGCCCGCTGACCGGTTTCATGGGCGAGGCCGACTATAAAAGTGTGGTCGATCATATGCACCTGACCAACGGCCTGCCCTGGACGATCCCGGTGACGCTGGCGGTTGACGAGGCAACGGCGAACGGCATCCAGATCGGGCAGACGGTGGCGCTGGCCGAGCCGGACGGCGACGGCACGCACCTGATGGGCGTCCTGGAAGTCGCCGAGAAGTATGGCTACGACAAGGAAGTCGAAGCAGAGAAGGTCTACAAGACGACCGAGGATGCGCACCCCGGTGTAGCGAATGTCTATAAACAGGGTGATGTGCTGCTTGGCGGTGACATCTGGGTATTCGATCTGCCCAACGCGGCCAGGACGGAGTTCCCCGAACTGCGCCACACCCCGGCGCAGACGCGGCGGATGTTCGCGCAGAACGGCTGGCGGCGGATCGTCGCCTTCCAGACACGCAACCCGATCCACCGGGCGCACGAGTACATTCAAAAGACCGCGCTGGAGATCGTCGATGGGCTGTTCGTCCACCCGCTGGTGGGCGAGACGAAATCGGACGATATCCCCGCCGACGTTCGCATCCAGTCCTACGAAGCGATCCTGCGCGACTACTACCCGGCAGACCGGGTGATGCTGGGCGTCTTCCCGGCGGCGATGCGCTACGCCGGGCCGCGCGAGGCGATCTTCCACGCGATTGCCCGCAAGAACTACGGCTGCACCCACTTCATCGTGGGGCGCGATCATGCCGGGGTGGGCGGCTACTACGGCACCTACGACGCGCAGTTGATCTTCGACGAGTTCGACAAGCACCTGATCGACATCACCCCGCTGATGTTCGAGCATGCTTTCTTCTGCAAGAAATGCCAGATGGTCGTCACGGCCAAGACCTGCCCGCACGACCGCTCAGAATGGGTATTCCTCTCCGGGACGCAGGTGCGTGAAAAGCTGTCGAACGGCGAGATGCTGCCCGAAGAATTCACCCGGCCAGAGGTCAGCAAGGTGCTGGTCGAGGGGGTGAAAAAGCAGAAAGAAGAGAAGGAATAGGTGCTGGTTCCATAAACGTCGAGATATACAGCGGGACAGGTTCAAACTTGCCCCGCTTTTTTATTGATTGTCCCAAACCGGGGAATTGTGGTAGAGGCTGGCAGTTCGATGGTAAGATTCGGGTGCTGACCACAACAGCGTTCTCGATAAAATGTTTTTCTGCCCTGTGCAGAGTTAATGGAGAAAATTCTGTGTTCAACTTTCTTCGCCGTAAAAGTGATCGCAAGGTGATGGTGATCGGGTTGGACTGCGCCGCGCCAGAACTGGTATTCGATATTTACAGGGACGAGCTTCCAACCTTCCGCCGCCTGTACGAACAGGGCGTCTACGGGAACCTGGAGTCGTGCATCCCGGCAATCACCGTACCGGCCTGGTCGTCGATGATGTCGAGCAAGGACCCCGGCACGCTGGGGATTTACGGCTTCCGCAACCGGCGCGACTACAGCTACGACAATATGTTCATCGCCACCGGCGAGTACGTCAAGGAGCCGCGCGTCTGGGACGTGTTGAGCGAAGCGGGCAAACAGGTGACGCTGATCGGCGTGCCACAGACCTTCCCGGTCAAACCGGTGAACGGCAAGGTGATCGCCAGCTTCCTGACGCCGACCGTACACAGCGGGCTGACCTATCCGGCCAATCTCGTCGACGAGGTCCTCAAGCTGGCCCCCGATTACCAGGTCGACGTGGCGAACTTCCGCACGCCGGATAAAGACTGGCTGCTCCGGCAAATCTGGGACATGACCGAGATGCGCTTCAAGGTGCTCAATTACCTGATGGAAAGCGACCCCTGGGATTACTTCATGTGGGTCGAGATGGGCGTCGACCGGCTGCATCACGGGATGTGGTCGTACATGGACCCCGGCCACCGTCGCTACGAAAAAGGCAACAAATACGAGAACACGATCCGCGACTACTACAAGCTGATCGACGCGCAGATGGCACTGATGCTCGACCGGATCGACGACAATACCATCGTGCTGGTGGTATCCGATCACGGCGGCAAGAAGATGGACGGCGGCATCTGCGTCAACGAGTGGCTGTGGCGAAACGGCTATCTGGCATTGAAGGAAGACCCGCCCCAGGACGTGTTCGACGAGAACGGCAAGCGGATGCTCACCCCCTTCACCAAAGTCGAGGTCGACTGGGAAAACACCAAAGCCTGGGGATCGGGCGGATATTATGGCCGCGTCTTCCTGAATGTCAAGGGGCGCGAGCCGCAGGGAACCGTCGCCCGCAAAGACTACGAGAAAGTCCGTGACGAACTGATCGAACAGTTCAAGGCGATCCCCGACGAGAATGGCAACGACATCGGGACGGTGGTCTACAAGCCGCAGGATGTCTATCACAAGGTGCGCAATGTGCCGCCCGATCTGATCGTCTACTGGGGCAACCTGCTCTGGCGCTCGGTGGGCAGCTTCGGGCATGGCGGTATCCACACCTTCGAGAACGACACCGGCCCCGACGACTGCAACCACGCAGCAAACGGGATGTTCATTCTTTATGATCCGCAGCAGTCGGGCGGCGGGCGGGAGATCGTGGGGCGGCAGTTGATGGATGTCGCACCGACGATCCTTGACCTGATGGGCGTCAAGGTGCCTTCGGATATGCAGGGTGGCCGGTTGATCGGGGATTAGGTGGAATCCTGTTAGCTGAGATCACCCCCCTGGTCTTCGCTGCGCTCAGACCTGTCCCCCCTTAGCAAGGGGGGACGTCATATCTTGGAATTTGTCGGTTGTGCTTATCCCCTGGTCTTCGCTGCGCTCGACGCAGTCCTGGTATGAGATGGCGGGCTGACCGTGATGATCACCCCCTGTGCGGAACTGTGTTTCTCTTCGCATGGGGAATGTTAAACCAGAATTGCTGATGGCTACGATCACCCCCCTGGTCTTCGCTGTGCTCAGACCTGTCCCCCCTTAGCAAAGGGGGACGGCATATCTTGATAATGAGACAGGGGCATTCTGCGGGGTTGGAGGATAGATGACTCTCAAGCGGCTCTTTTCCCCATTGGACAGCAAACGATCTTCAAGGCGCGGGCTGTGGGCAGTGCTGATCCTGGCGCTGGCGCTGCGTGTGCCGGTCGCGGCGGCGATTGCGCTCGAACCGGAGCGGGCGATCACCGGGTCGGATGCCGAGCAGTACCTCGCGCTGGCGAACAATCTCGCCGACGAGGGTGTCTTCTCCCGCGAGAGCGCGCCGCCCTACACGCCGGAAGTGTTCCGCACGCCGGGTTACCCGGCCTTTCTCCTGCCCTTCGTGCTGATCTTCGGCGAGCGCCCACTGCTGCCCATCGTGATTGCGCAGGTGATCGTGAGTGTGCTGACCGTGTGGGGCACCATCTGCCTTGCCCGCCGCCTGTTCGACGAGCGGATCGGGTTGTGGGCCGGGCTGCTGATCGCGGTGATGCCGATCACCATTCTGATGACCGGCGCGATCTATGCCGAGACAGTGTTCGCCGCGCTGCTGGTCGGCGCGGGCTGGCTGCTGGTCGATTCATTGGAACGTGACCGGTTCGCCCTGAGCGCCGCCGCCGGGCTGGTGCTGGGAATCGCCGCACTTGTCCGCCCGATCGGGCTGCCGATGATCGCGCTGTGGGCGATCCTTCCCCTGACAAAACGATCCCTTCGCCGGGCATGGCCGCATATCCTGGCGCTGCTGATCGCCTTCGCGCTGCCGGTCGGGGCGTGGATGGGTCGCAATGCCTCGCTTTATGGCCGGTTCTCACTGGCCTCGGTGGGCGATTCGAATTTGCTGTATTACAACGTTGCCAGCAGCGAATCGCACCGGCTGGGCATCCCGCTCGACGAGGCACGGGCGAGGCTCTACGAACAGGTCGATCAGCTCCCGCCGACCGGCGACAGTTGGCCGGGCAGCGCCGAAGGGACGGTTGCGCGGCGTGTGATCGTCGAGAACCCGGCGGCGTTTGTGTGGTATAACGGTGTCGACGCGCTGAACGGGCTGCGGCCCGGCTTCAGCCGCCTGCTGATGCTCGCCGGGCCGGAGGACGGATCGGCGGACCTGATCGAGATTTTCCGCGAGGGCAGTTTCTATGCGGTGTGGCAGGCGGTCGGCGGGCAGGGCGGCCCGCTGCTGATCGTCGAAGGCTACATGGCGCTGGCGACCGCGATCCTGATCGTGGGGAGTGTGGTTGGATTTATCGTGATGCTGATCCGGCGGCGCTGGTTCGAAGGGGTGCTGCTGGGGCTGATCCCTGCGCTGCTGCTCTACCTGCCGGGGCTGGCCTCGAACGCCCGGTTCAGGGCACCGGTCGAGCCGCTGCTGGCGATTC
The DNA here is from genome assembly GCA_034430335.1 of Anaerolineae bacterium. Taxonomy (GTDB): domain Bacteria; phylum Chloroflexota; class Anaerolineae; order Aggregatilineales; family UBA3940; genus JAFGOY01. Next base: position 24,940 of record DAOUES010000233.1, read on the forward strand.
TGGCGGCGGGCGGCGCGATCCTCCTACTGCGGCAGGCGATGAGATCGACCGGGCGGAAGGTCGCGGTGGCTTCTTCAAAGAAGGTGGTTGGAAAAGTGGTGGGGAAACTGCATGGGAAACGTGGGAGCAGAAAGTAACCGCCAGAAGTTGAAACTCGACCGCTTCGTCTGGATCGTGCTGATCGTGGCGCTGGTGCTGCGCGTCACGGTGATGCTGGTCGTGTTCTGCGACGACAATCCCTACTCCGGCGACGGCCCGTTCTACATCAAGAACGCTCAACAGCCCAATCGAATTCTGGGGCTGCCCAAACCGCTCAGGCCGACCGAACCCTGGTGGCAGGGGGCGACGACCTCCATCGGGCCGGGGTACCCGGTTTTCCTGATGCCCTACTTCCAACTGATCCCCGATTCGAACCCGGTGGCGCAGGTGGTCGCCTCGCGGATCGCGCAGTCGGTGGTCGGGACGCTGACGGCGTTGATGATCTACCTGATCGCGCGCAAGCTGTTCGACGAGCGGGTGGGGCGCGTGGCGCTGTTTGCCCAGGCGCTCGATCTACGCGACGTGTTCTCCTCGGCGACGATCACCTCGGAGACGCTGTTCATTTTCCTGTTTACGGTCTTTCTCTATTTATACTATCAAGCCGTCTTGGCCGAGGATGAAAAGAGCAGTCTGCGCCTGTTCAAGTGGTCAGGAGTGGTGCTGGGGCTGTCGCTGCTGACCCGCCCGGTGCCGATCATGTTCCCGGTTTTGCTGCTGGCCCATCTCTGGTTTACCCGTGAAAAACGACGCCGCATGCTGCGCGGCCTGGGATGGATGGTTGGATTGGCCGTGCTGGTGATCACCCCCTGGCAGGTTCGGACGATCTACCTGACCCGCGAATTCATTCCGCTGGTCGATTCGGTGTTCGTCCACTTCTGGCGCACCACCCGCGACGATGGGCGCGACATCAACAACGACGAGGCGATGGCCGAGGCCGCCGCCGAAGATACCGGCTACGATGGCTGGCATGGGGACAACCCGGAAGTGCAGGGCGGCGAATACGTTTCGGCGGGGCTGCAAAACATCTTCGACCAGCCGTTTGTGTGGTTGGGGCGCGTATTGGGCGATACGCTCCGGGCGACCGTTCAGCCCTACGGGACGGTGATCGGGACGCCGAGCGGGGCGGGGGTCAGGCAGGCGGCGGCGGACTTTCTCAAGGGGGAGGCGTCGCTGAGAGACGTGCTGTCTGTCCCGGCGCTGGGGCGGCGGCTGCTGATGTACATCTGGCATTACTGGGCGCTGATCGGCGGCGTGGCCGGAATCGTAATGGCGATCAAACAGGACTGGTGGAAAGCCTCGCCGCTGGCCGCGTGGAACGTCTACGTGTTCGGCGTGACCGCCGTGCTGCTGATCGAGCCGCGCTACGTGTTCCCGGCGATGTTTGCCCTCACGATCTTCGCGGCCTACGCCAGCGTGCGGGCCTGGGATGCGCTTCAATCGCGCCGGAGCCGTCTCA
>DAOUES010000234.1:0-4670 GCA_034430335.1 Anaerolineae bacterium
ATCGTATCCAGATCGCAACCGATCAAAGGATGTCCAACATCGTTCAGACCGGCCAAACAGAAGCGAAGACTTTCACCCCGGCACCACTGACAGGCTGCACGACTTATTACTGGCGTGTGGCAGGTATGATCGGGTCGGATAGCGGACCCTGGTCACCCGTATGGTCCTTTACCCCTGGGGATGCACGCAGGTGTGGGCCTTAGAGGGCATCTGATCGACATACCATCTTTAGCCCAGTGCTTTAGCGCCGGGAAAAAGAACCTCTCAGGACTTACGCAGCCGGGCACAGCACGCTGTGCCCCTACCCACCGTTTCAGGTATGATAATCGTTTTCTCTGCGTAAGTCCTACCTCTATGATTTAATCCTATCCGAAGTTTGCGAAGCGAATTGTCGGATAGGTTGTTATCCCGCGTGCGGCAGCCGGATCGTATAGCAGCTTCCTTCGCCGGGGGTGCTTTTCGCCTGCACTTCGCCGTGCATCGCCTCGACCAGTTCCTTGACCAGCGTCAGCCCCAGCCCGGTGCCCTCGGCGCGACTTTCTTTTGGCCGGTAATACCGATCCCACACATAGGGCAGTTCCTCCGGTTCGATGCCCTTCCCGGTATCCCGCACCTCGATGACCAACACGTGCGCGTTTGTCTTGGCCGTTACGACGACGATCCCCCCCGGTTCGGTGTGGCGCAGCGCCGTCTGGAGCAGGTTTCGCATCACCTGCGTCACTCGATCTTGATCGGCCAGCGCCAGGGGCAGTCCCGGCTCGATATCGGTGATCACCTCCACTCTGGCCCGCTCCCACGCCTGCGGCCTGATCGACTCCACCAGCCGGTTGATGATGTCGAGCACGTTCACCGGTTCCGGCCTGAGCGCCAGTTGATCGACCTCGACCCGCGCCAGCGTAAAGATATCCTCGGCCAGAACCTGTAACCGTCTGGCCTGCTCCCGCAGGTTGTCCAGATGCCGGTCGCTGTCCAGTTCGTCCAGCCCCCGCTTGATCGCCGCAATCGGCTCCTTGATTTCGTTAGCCAGCCCGTCGATCAGTGTATGTTGTGAATTGAAAAGCCGCTTGTTCGTCACCTGCTCGATGCGCAGGTCGGTTGTCACCCGGTCCAGTTCCGCCGCCAGCTTGTGGATGTCGCTCCGGAGCTGCGCCAGTTCGTCCTGCTCGTCGTCGGCTTCTGGAAAAGGCCGCTCCCCGTCGTTCAGCGCGATAGTATCGCGCACCAGCGTTTCGATTCTTTGCGTGTTCCGCCGCGCCGACATCCTCGCCAGGGGAAGCGCCAGCAGCAGCACCGCCAGGGTCGCCCCCACCGAAATTCCCGCTGCCTGGGCAAGTCCGGGGATCATGTTGGCGATCAGCATTGTAATGATCGAAGCGAATCGCCAATCGAATCCTGCCGGAACAAACACCGGTTTGATCAACCACACTGCCCCGCCGAACGTAATCGGCAGCGCCAGCAGTGCCACGACGATCAGCTTTGCCTGTGTCAGCCGCCACGAATAGGAGCGTCTGCATCGATCCTGCCACCGCCGCGCCCCGTGAATTGCCCCCCGGATGATCAGCGCCGTCATCCCCCCCGACAGGGCCAGCGCAATGGTGAGCGATCCCACCGCCGTCCCCCGCTCGATGATCGTCATCGCCGAGAGTACCAGCGCTCCCGATGCCAGGTTGAACGCCGACGCGCAGGCGAGTTCGTAAGCGGTGACGTTCGTTTCGTCCGGGTCAGGCCGGAGCCGAGTCGCAAACACCAGCGCCCCGGCAGGCGCGAGCAGCGCCAGCCCGGAATGCAGAATCGGAGTTGGCACACCGGCTTTGACGGCAAACAATGGAATCGCGAGCACCCCGATCAACACCGCCGAATCGGTCACCGCGCGCCAGGGAGCCGCCGAAAGCCACAGCCGTTTCATTGATCGCTCCTCATCCGGTAGCCTGCGCCCCACACCGATTCGATGATCCCGCCGTGTTTGCCCAGCTTCGTCTTGATCCGCTCGACCGTCTTGTCGACCGTCTGCTCGCTGCCGGTCTGGTCGTCCCAGACGATCTCTTCGAGGTATGCACAGTTGAATGTCCGCCCGGGGTGTTGGAGCAGAAGATGCAGCAGATTGAACTCGATCCGGCTCAAATCCAGCAGGACTCCGTCGACTCTCACCTGCTGCCGGTCAGGTCTCAGTGTGATCGGCCCCCACTGTAAATTCTGGCTGGAGCCGTTTGTTTTTTTCGTGTGTTCTGCGCGATCCATCAAGTCGCTCCCTCGTGCGGTTGGCAGCCACCCCGCTACTATAATATGCCACCCTGCCCATTTCGACTAGTGTATTCCTGCACGGCCTGGGGCTTCAAGGCTTATCGGACATTTTTCATAACTCATCTGAGCAAACCATATCAAACAAAGCCAACCTGATCGCCCCCAACTGCCCCTTCGGGGGAAGTGGCGAACCGAAGGTTCGACGAAGGGAGTGGGGTCGGGGGAGATGGCGAACCTCTGGCTCGTTATCGGGGGATGGATGTTTTGACGAAGTCGGCAACCGTTTTTCGGTTGCTTGGGCGTTTCGGCGGAGCCGAAACCCCTATTAATCGGCAGAATGCCGATTATCAACTCCCAGTAATCAGACGAAGTCTGATTAACGATGGGCGACGCAGTCGCCCAGAGGGGGTGCCCCGTCACGCACAAAATCGAACGCTACTAGAAATCAGCCCTGTCGGTATCACTTGCCTCCCGCCGCCAATCTGGTTACGCTCAAAGTAAGTCCTGCTACACAGGAGAAAGACTCATGGGCATCGATCAAACCCCGCGAGTGTTGTATATCGTCTCGGACGCAACCGGCGAAACCGCCTATCGAGTCACCAGGGCGGCGCTGACCCAGTTCAAGGATCATCTGGTCGATATCCGCTGGCGGCAGAGCACCCGCACCGTCGAGCAGGTGAAAGAAATTGTCTGCGAAGCCGCACAAACCAACGCCCTGATCGTTCATTCGCTGGTGATCCCCGAACTGCGCCAGGCGATCCTCGATGAGAGCCGCGCCCGCTCCGTAGCGATCCACGATGTGATCGGCCCCGCGCTCATGCATCTCTCCGATTGGCTGGGCGATCAACCCACCCATCGGCCCGCCGTCCTCGACCAGATCAACGAATCCTACTTTCAGCGCATCACCGCCCTTGAATACGCCGTCCGCCACGATGATGGGCGCAACGCCCAGGAACTCGACCGTGCCGACCTGGTATTGGTCGGCGTCTCCCGCACCTCGAAAACGCCCCTGAGCATTTACTTTGCCTATCGCGGCTGGATGGTCGGCAACGTTCCCCTGGTGATGGGCATCGAGCCGCCCGAAGTATTGTTCAGACTCCCACGCAGTCGCGTCGTCGCCCTGACCGTTCGCGCCGACCGCCTCGCCACGCTGCGCAGTAAACGACAGAACCGCCTGAAGATGAAAGGCTCCTACGACAGCACCGACGCTATCGGCGACGAGCTGCGCCATGCCCGCGAGATCATCGCTCGTGGCGGCTGGTCGACCGTCGATATGAGTGTCAAGTCTATCGAGGAGGCCGCCTCCGAAATCCTCGAACTGGTCGAACGTGCCAACCGCCTGCGCCAACCTGATCGCCCCCCGGCGGGGGGAGATGGCCCGTAGGACCAGAGGGGGGGATCGATCTATTGAATATCCCGCTCCACACTATTCGACATTCCTCACCTCCTCTCTTGACAACAAGAACATTTGTTCGTATAATAGAAGCGTGGCCGGAGATGATTTTCTCTCTTTTGAATACGATGCCTATTGGCGGACGCACTGTGCGATCTGCCGTGCGCCGATCACGCAGCCGTCCACCGGGCGACCGCGCACGACCTGTTCCGCCGCTTGCCGCCAGCGTCTGCGCCGCTCGATCAGCATCGACTGGAACAGGCAGGTATACAACGCGAAGGACGACCACGAAGCGGAGAAAATCCTGCACATGTGGGAGCGGAAGTTTGGCCCCTTCGATGCGTCCGACAAACCCGATGGCACCCCCAACGACCGCTGGCGGTTGAAATATCGGCTGGTTCGCGGCATCCCCATCCCCCACTGCCGGTACTGTCACCGCCCGATTATCATCGATGGTGAATGCGGCCCTGCCACGCAGTATTGTTCGTCGAAATGTCGGCAAAAAATGGCTGCCGAACGCCGCGCAGTCGAAGAAGGTTTTCGGCGCTATTCCCCGGAGGAGATCGACGGTCGGGTCTGGGTGCGTATTCGATTGGGTGGGCGGGCGCGGGCCTGTAAGCACTGCGGAAAACCCTTCCCGCTTTACTATGACCACCAGGTATATTGCAGCAAGCGCTGCCGTCAGGCGGCCTGGCGTGCCCGCCGCAAAAAATGCGCTGAGTGCGGCGAATGGTTCACACCAACCAGAGGATACGAGACCCGGCAGAAGTTTTGCTCAACACTCTGTAGAGATCGTCTAAATACGCGAGCCTATATGCACCGTAAACGAACCTCCCACACCGAATCCAGAATCAACCAGAGCGCTAATGTGACCGTCGGCTGCTCGTTCTGCGGCAAACGCTTCACAACCACCGCCGATAATCCTCACAACTTCTGCTCCGACCGCTGCCGCACCCGCTTCAACGCCCTGAAAGGTAATCAATGAATCAAGTCATTTCCACCGACCAACAATTCCGCTCCCCCACCATCCCGCGCC
>DAOUES010000235.1:0-2660 GCA_034430335.1 Anaerolineae bacterium
CCTTTGATCACCTCTCCCCGGTGGACGATCAGCCCGCCGACCGGCATTCCCATTCCGTCGACGCGCACTTCCCACCCGCCGCCGCGAATGCTGCCCATATCGCTGACCTGCCCGCCCGATTCGACGTAAAAAGTGGTATCCGCCAGCACGACCTCGACCGGGTCGCCCTTTTGGGCCTTTTCGACCCGTTCGCCGTCCTTGATGATCGCCAGCACCGCGTTTTCGAATGTCAGGTGATCGTAGTCGTAAGGGTTGTAGTGAACGCCTTCCTCGCCGAGTGCGCCGCTTTCTTGCAGCGAGCGCAGCACGTCCTGGTAAATCCCCACATCGTCGAAGCCGCCCTTGTCTTGGGTCGAAGCTTCGCGGTGCTTCTCCATCTCGACGGCGAACCCGGCTTCGTCGACCGAAAGGCCATGTTCCTTCAACAAATCACGGGTGATCTCCAGCGGCAGGCCATGAGTGGCGAACAGGAAGAAGGCTGTTTTGCCGTCCATCATTTTTATGCCGTGTGCCTTCATCTGCCCGATTTCGACTTCAAGCACTGCTAGCGATTGGTCGAGCGTCCGGGTGAATCGTTCTTCCTCCGTGCCGATCTGGTAGCGAATCGCTTCCTGGAACTGAACCAGTTCCGGGTAGACGCCGCCCATCTTGTTGATTACCTCGTTGGCGACATCGACCATAAACGGCTTGTCGACGTTCATCCCGTGGGCGAAGCGCAGCGCCCGCCGGATCAGCATCCGGGTGATATATTCCCGCCCGGTTGTGCCGGGATTCACCCCATCGGCGATCAGGAACGCCGCCGCCCGGCAGTGATCGGCGATCACCCGGTAGGCCACATAATTGTCCTGCCGGAACTGGTTGCTGTGTCCCAGGTATTCCTGTGTTGCATCCATGATGTCAGTAAACAGATCGGTGTCGTAGTTCGTCTCGACGCCTTGCAGCACCGAGACGATCCGCTCGAACCCCATCCCCGTATCGACGCCAGGTGACGGCAGCGGCTCGTCGTAGTCGCCGCTGTGTGCGGGATCGGCCTGCGTCCGGTTGAACTGCATGAATACCAGGTTCCACAGTTCGAGGAACCGGTCATCTTCGGCCACCAGCGAGTCGATGATCCCGTCCTCGCCCAGTTCGGGATGTTTATCCCAGTGAATTTCACTCGTCGGCCCGCACGGACCGGTTTCTGCCATCTGCCAGAAGTTCGTTTTCGGCCCCATCCTGGCGACCCGCCGGGGATCGACTCCCACCTCGTTGATCCACACATTGTAGGCTTCGTCGTCCGTCTCGTAGACCGTAAACCCCAGCCGGTCGGCTGGTAGCCCGTAGACCTCGGTCAGCAGTTCGTACCCGTAGATGATCGCATCCCGTTTGAAATAATCGCCAAAACTGAAATTCCCCAGCATCTCGAAGAAAGTATGGTGGCGCGGCGATGGCCCCACGTTTTCCAGGTCGTTGTGCTTCCCGCTGATCCGCATGCACTTCTGTGACGTCACCGCACGCGAATACGGGCGCTTGTCGAGGCCCAGGAATACGTCCTTGAACTGAACCATCCCCGCATTCGTGAACAGCAGAGTCGGATCGTTCCCTGGCACCAGCGACGAGGAACTCACGATCTGGTGATTATACTTGTTGAAAAAATCCAGAAATGCCTGGCGAATTTCGGCACTGTTTTTCTGTTTCATCCGCTTTCCTGTTGCTATCCAGCAGCGATCACACAATAAGGTTGTTGTCCCCCTTGCTAAGGGGGACGGATGAGCCGTAGGCTCACAGGGGGTGATCGTCTCTTACTCGAACCTTTCTCAACTCGCTGAGATTATACGCAATCCATTTTACACTTGACAAAGCGCTATTCGATAGTGATCTCCCCCAGCATAACCCGATCATCGCCCGTCTCCACCACCGCCAGCCGCTCGAAAGTCGCCGGATCGTAGAAACCCGTCCACACGGAATACGTCCCTGGCGGCAGCACGCTCAGATCGAGCGTCACCGGGTTGCTGATGAACTCTCCCGGTGCCCACCACGATGTCGGGTAAGCGTAGCCCAGCGGCCCGGAGTCCACCTGCGAGACGACATTGTCGCCCGCCATCACGTGAACGAAATAGGTGTAATCCATCCCGACGACCTGTTCCGCCTGCCAGTACAGGTTGATGTCAAGCTGCCGATCTATCATATCGAGATCATATCCCGCCAGCCGGATCAACTTCGCGAACGATACGTCCATTTCGTTCGACATCGCAGGCGCGTCGAACGTTCTCGCCCGCTCGGTGATCTCGATATCCTGCCGGTATGCCTCGCCCACCGGGTCACCTTGCTCGTCGACCAACTGCAATTCGACCTCGTACAATCCCGGCTCGATGTCCGGCGGAATCCGCAGACTGTAGGCCCGGCTGGTATAGGCGTTTTCCGCCCATGCCGATGTCGGGGTAGGGGAGGCTAAATCTTCGACGCTTTCGAAGGCTGTTTCCCCGCCCGCCGATATGACCCGCCACCGCACGAGCAGATCGTCCCCGGTTATCCCGCTTGTAAACAGGGTTGCCGAAATCTGCAAAGGCGGCCCCTGCTCCTGGCTCTCTGCGATCTGCATGCTGTCGAGCGCTATCGAGTCGGTTAGCTGCACCGGTGATACGCCGCTGCCCCGAATCTGGATCGCGGCATACGTCCCA
>DAOUES010000236.1:0-8472 GCA_034430335.1 Anaerolineae bacterium
ATCCACGCGCTGAACCCGGAGCTTGTCCGCGAGATTCCCCCCGACCGCCTGTTCAGGTTGTATATCTCCTGCCTCACCCAGTTGAACATCGACCGGCACAACCGCATCCCGACCACCGACGTGCGCCTGCTGCGCCGCATCGTCCGCGATTCCCGCAAGCGCGGTTATTCGGCCCTCGATACGCTCTCGCGCTGGCCGAGCGTCCGCAGCGGCGAACGCCGCTGGATTTTCCCATTCCAGGAAAACGCCGACGTGATGTTCAATTCGGCGCTGGTCTATGAACTGGCGATGCTGCGCCCGCTGGCCGAACCGCTGCTCTTGCAGGTCGAGCCGGATTCGCCGCACCACATCGAATCCAAGCGGCTGCTGACCTTCCTGCGCTGGGTCGAGCCGCTGCGCAACATCGAACTGATCCCCGACAACTCGCTCCTGCGCGAATTCGTCGGGCGCGGCATCCTCGACGATTACATTCCCGGCAAGCCATCGCCGGTATAGACACAGATCACGGTGGGTACCCTTTCGCCAGAGGCGAGAAGGGGGTGCGCTGCCGGGTTCCACCATCAACGGGCAAACTATGCAGCAGTCAACCTTGCATCCTACACTCAATCTCACCCGCCGACAGTCGATGCTGGTTCTGGTTGCGATTTTCATCGTGACCCTGTTACTCAACGCCTGGGTGCCGATCTCGCGGCCACCACAGTGGCTCCAGCGGTCGATCCATTTCCGGCGGGCGGTCGAAGAAGCCGACTGGCCCGACACCTACCAGATGTATCACCCCGGCTTCACGACGATGGCGGTCGGTGCCGCGTCGCTCGCTGCCTACGACCGCGCGAAACCGGCCTTCGCCGCGCTGCTCGATGTCGCCGCGCCGCCCTATCTCACCGACTATGGCCGCGAGATGGTCGTCGCCGTGTGGGGCCTCGCGCTGATGATCGCCATGTTGAATGTGGCTATCGCGGCGGTGATGCGTCGATTGGGCGGCTGGACCTTCGCCCTGACCGCCTGCGGCCTGCTGACCTTCTCCCCATTCGTCCTGTCACAGTCGCGGTCGTTTCACGTCGACGCGCCGGTCGCCTTTTTGATGATCCTCTCCGGCCTGCTGATCCTGCTCTATGCGCAGTCGGGGGAGCTTAAGCACCTCGTGGCGTCGGGCCTTGCCGCCGGGTTCGCCCTCCTGACCAAGACTCCCGCCGTTTTTTTGCTGCCCTACACCGGCCTGACGCTCGGCGTCGCCCTCCTGATCCGGCTGCGGGCCGGGTGGGAGGATCGCCCCGCCGGGCGCGCCCGCTGGATTCTCCGCGAAACCTGGATCGGGCTGGTTCGCCCCGGCCTGCTGTGGTTCGTCGTCGCCCTGCTGCCCTTCCTGCTCTGGCCCGCCTTCCTCGATAACCCGTCATACGTTCTCAACGAGATGTACTTCAACGCCGCCAAGCATGTCGCCGAGCCGCACCGCAACCCGCGCTTCTTCGCCGGGCGTCTCTTCGACGATACGCAGCATCCCGGCGTGCTGTTCTACCCGGTGTCGCTGTTCTATAAGGCTACTTTTATCACCTTCACCGGGATGATCCTGTCATTGATCGTCTACGGGGTAGGGGGCAGGCGGAGCCGCCTCCCGATCCGGCCCGTGACCTACTGGCTTCTCGTCGCCTTTGGAGTCTTCTACATCATCCAGATGGAGATCGGGGCCAAGCAGGACCCGCGCTACGTGCTGCCCGCGCTGATGATCATGGCGATCTGCGCCGCCACCGGGCTGATCGCGCTGGCCGATCTGATTAAGCGCGCTGCCGGGGATAGATTGTCGAAGGTCGCATATGCCGCGCCGCTCGCGCTGGCGGTCGGCTTCCAGGCGATCACGCTGATCCCCTTCGCCCCCGATTACGGGGCGCATCACAACTACCTGTTCGGCGGCAACCGCACCGCTATCGACATGGTCGAGATCGGTGCGGATCAGAACGAGGGCATCCTGTATATCATGGACGCGATCCACGCGCACGCCGACCTCGCCGCCGATTCGGTCGGCGCGGAGTCGAAGTCACTCACGTCGATCAGCCAGTATTATGCGGGCGATTATCAGATGCTCGAAGGCGAGTCGACGCTTGACCTGGATTACTACGTCTTCAACACGGTCAACACGCAGCGCGATCTGCGCCCCGACCGCTGGCTGGCGGCCTGGGAAACCTACGGCGATATCACGCCGCTGGTGATCGTCGAGTTCGACGGGGTGGAATACATGCGGGTGGTCGCACCGAACCTGCCCGAACCCGCCGCCCCGCAGATCGTCGAGCGCGGCTGGCCCTGGCTGATTATCGCCGCGTGGGTCTGGACGGTGGCGCTGGTCGGCGGGCTGATCTGGTCGCTGGTCAGGACACGCACCGGCGATCTATCGATCCCCACCCCCGATCCCGTCGACCTGAGATCGGAGCCTCTCGCCCGCTGGCTGATCGCGCTGGCGGGGGTGATCACCTGGCTGGCGCTGCTCGATGGGGCGCGGCTGCTCTGGCGGCACGAAAGCCACAACCCGGTGATCTTCGGGCGCTTCGAGCCGGATTTCTTTGTGGTGTTCGCGGGCTACCATTTGATTTTCGCCGCGTGGACGGCGATCACCGGCTGGCTGGTTGTGTCCGGGATCACCCGGCGTTGGGAACGGCTCGATGCGCTGTGGGATCGGCTGGTGAGGGGCAAGCCGCTGATCCACGCCGCCGCGCTGGTTCTCGGCTGGGTGGGGATGGTCGGGTTCTTGATCATCACGGCGGGCCTCACCGCCATCCCTGCCGACGTGAAGGCGGCGCTCGTCTTGGCGCTGATCGTGTGGTCGGGGGCCTTCCTCGACCGGGTGATTGTTGAGTCGGGTGTATAAAGTGACGGCGGGCGCAGCGCGCTGCGCCCGTACGAGACGGATCGAATAGCCGGGCCAACGAAGATCGCCCCCAAACCTGGGGGAGATGGCGAACCGGAGGTTCGGCAGAGGGGGTTTCCCCCGCTCACATCCCCAAACTGGCGAAAGAAAAAGCCGGGCGACCTTTATGATCGCCCGGTTCTCTACCTCCGGTTGTCTTGCGTTTTACTGCTCAGGCTTTGAGTTCTGCGGCGACGCCTTCCGCCCAGGCGCTGATCATGGCCCAATCGCGGAAATCGCCGGTGGGCGCTTCGACCTTGCCGATCATCATCTTTTCCATCCCGGACAGCGTGGCAACGTCGACGTTGCCGTGAAAGACGGCGGTATCGCGCGGTTTGATCGCCTCGGCGATAGGCTCGACTTTCTTCGGTAAACGCCAGCCGTGCAGCAGTTCGACCGGGTCGCCTTCACCGGTGGGGCCGCTCGAAAATATCCACACCTTGCGGTCGGCCAGCGCGGACTGGTTGGCCTTGACGAAGCGAACGGCGTCTTTGCGCCACATGCCGATGTAGACCGCGCTGCCCAGGATCACCGCCTGATAGGGGGCGAGGTCTTTGACTTTCTTTACCGGCTGTACATCGGCTTCCAGGCCGGACCGGGCGAGCACCTCGCCGATCTTTTCGGCGATCTCGGCGGTTGCGCCGTGCTTGCTGGCATAGGCTACGAGCACTTTATCTGGCATTTGAACCTCCCTTGTATCTTCATATGCTTGATCTCCTCCATCGTTTGCACCTGCCGGTTATTCCACTGCGGCCCAGATGCTTTCGATTGCCTGATAGACAATTTCGGGCTGGCCGAAGTACGGGAAATGCCCGGCATTCTCGACGATCACGATCCGGGCCTGGGGGACATCATCCGCCAGATGCTCATTCTGATCGATGCTCAGGTCATCCTGGTCACCGGCGATGGCGACCACCGGCATCGAAAGCTTACCATAACCCGTTGAGAGGCCGGGTATGTCATTGTTCCAGCCGGTTTCCTGGGCAAGCGATGCCCTGAATTGATTGGGGCGCAAGATCAACTTGAGCGAGTCGACATACTCCGGTGATGGAACTGGATCGGGGGCAGAGACATTATCTGACAGGGCGAGAAAAGCATGGCCGATTGGGGTCACCAGGGCATCTATAAAAATGTCGCCGATCAGAGGAATGGAAGCAGTTCGAGAAAGCAGTGTAGGCTCGTAACCGGGGTACATCCAGGCACCGATCAGAACCAGGCCAACGACATCCTCTGGATAGCTGAGGGCATAGGCCAGGGCAACAGTACCGCCCGACGAACTGCCGACGAAAACGGCCTTTTCGACTTCCATCTCTGTAAGTGCCGAATGAATCAAGGCGGCCTGCTCGGTGGGAGTGGTGTAGGCATCGGCGGAAATATCGCTGTGGCCCGCACCGTAGCGGTCGAATACGATGGTGTCGTAACTCTCGGCCAGCAGTGGATACAGCGGCGTATTGGTGAAGTAGTTCATCGTACAACCGCCGCAGTGGAGCAGGACGACCGGCGGGCCGCTGCCTTCACGGACAACATGCAGATTGATGTCATCAACGGTCACAAAGGTGCCTTCAGGCGGCAACCTGCGCTCGATGTGCGGTGTGACGATCAGCGTGTAGAGCCACCCGGAGGCAATCAACCCGATCAATATTCCTAGAATAATGCCCGGTATGCGCCAGGGTCGGCGTTTTTTCCGGTCTTCCATTGAACACTCCTGTCCCTGTTTCTATCTGTAATTACCGCCAGTGGGCGGTGGTATCGTGCAGGCATCGATCAGGCAAAGCGGCCTGACTCGATCCGCTGTTTGACCTCCTCCAGCCAGGTGATGATCGTCTGCACCTGCTGGGTGCGGAACGAGGTGACCAGGTCGGCGAAGTGGTCGTGTCTGTCTTTCGATTCTTCGGGCTTTTCAGGGTGGGCAGCCTGCTGCCATTCTTCCATCAGCGTGTTGAAGATGTCCAACTGGCAGTCGATAAGTGTGTCAGCGCCGGGGAGATCGAGGAGATTGTAGAAGCGCAGCTTGGCGATGAACTCGACGCGCATGCCGCGCACCGACCGGTTGGGCCGGGTGACCCAGTCCATGAACTTTTCCCTGCCGGTGTCGGTCAGGCAGTAAACCTTGCGCGGCGGGCGGTTTTGCTGCGGCTCGATGGCCGAATCGAGGCAGCCGTTGTACTGGAGATCGGCGAGGGTGAGATAGAACCTGGTCTGCCCGGCTTTCCAGATCAGCCCGAAATACTGTTCGAAGTCCTGGAACAATCCGTAGCCGTGCTTCGGGCCGGGCACCAGCAGGCCCAGGGCAACATTTTCCAGCGGGAAGCGGGCAAAGCCGCTTTGATCGGTTTCAGCCATGTCTGGTCAACTTTCACACCGGGAAAGTAAGCTTTCAGGAACTATATACCATTCTCGGAAAAGAAAAAAACGGCTCCGTAAGGGGGATTGCGTGAAAAAATCTGGGAAGGTTTTGGAACGTGATCATAATCCTCACTGTCCTTTGGACATCTCCTCCTTTGCAAAGGGGGAGAAAAACCGGGCAAAGTGAGATTAGAGGGGGACGTACCGATCCACCTTTGTAGTTCGCCTTTAGGAGTTGTAAAGAAATAACGCCGCATTTTCCATATACAGGCAAAACAGGGGGCAAAGTCCCCTCGCCATGAGGGAGAGGGGATTTAGGGGTGAGGGCAGAATCGAAAAATGCGGACTTATATTTTTACAGTTCCTTAGCCCGGTGCTTTAGCGCCGGGAAATAATCCAACAACCAGCTAACAAAACACTGTTCACCGATCTACACGTGGCTGAGACTGAGGCGGTTCGAGTGGGGTTGCCGTAAAAGCCATTTTTAAGATACCATTCGACTGCCGGATGATGATCGGTCCGGTGGGATGGGACATATCGTTCGGGTTGTCAGGGGTGGCTGCCTGGTTCAGGTGGAAATTGGTCCGGGCTGCACTTGTTATGATTTTGCAATCGGCCCATATTGTGTTTTTAAGAGCTATGCCCTACACTTGAATCAATTAAGCACCCTTGTAATGGTATTGCGCAACCATAATGGGCAACAAGATAACCTGGGCAGGGAATCGGCGACTTAACCGGCTTCTATCCTGGCTGATCGATCCCTTCCAACCTGTTGGCGAACCACAAAACTATCGGCGGGCACGCCTGATTGCAGGGTTGTGCCTGCTGATCGCCGTACTGACCGGCATCGACCTTTTGTCACGGCCTATATTTTCGCCTGTGATCACCGCCGCCGGTGCCTTATTTCTTGCCTGTTATTTCCTCAGCCGGACACGCCATTACAATATCGCCGCCGTTCTTCTGATTATCGTGCTCTCCACCTGGCCGATTGCGGATATCGCCGTAAACAGCAGCCTGACCGAAACAGAGGTGCATACTCGACTGTTCTGGATGGCGCAGCCGGTGGTCGTCGGGGGGTTGATCTTCAACCCGCTGGCGGCGGCGATCATCTTCGTCGTGGTCATCATTATCCTCGTGCTGGCGGCGTTGATCCTGCCTCCTGTAAACCTGGTGCTGATCGCGAGTGTTTTTTCGTTCATCACGACGCTGGTGTTTTTCGTCCTGGCCGTGTCGATGCAGCGGCTCAGGTACCAGGACCAGCTCGAACAGTCGGTCAAGAAGATCGCCAGCAGTGAAGAACGCTACCGCTGTCTGATCGAACGACTGCCGGTTGGGATCAGTGTGGAAGTCGATGGGGTAGTCGTTTTTACCAACCGGGCGCTGCTCGACATAATGGGCTATGAGAATCCAGAAGAGGCAGTCGGGGTGCAGATGATGGACCTTGTTCACCCCGGAAACGCGGAGATAATCAAGACAACCCTTGCCTCGATAGAAGGTCAGTTTGGCCCCCAGCACTTCAAGATCGTCAACCATCGCGGCGAGGCGCACGATATCGAGATGGTTGTGATCTCGACGACCTTCGAGGGCAAAGAAGCCAACCAGTTTGTGATCGAGGATATCACCAGCCGCCGCCGGGAACAGGAAACGCTCAAGACGTTGAAGGAGTTCAGCGAGGGAATCATCCAGGCGATGACCGAGGGAGTCGCCATTCAGGATGACAAGGGCTGTTTTACTTTCGTGAACCCGGCGGCAGGCGCGATCCTCGGTTATACCCCCAAGAGCATGATCGGGATGCACTGGGCGGAAATCGTTCCCCCCGACCAGCATCGAAAGGTCAAATCCGCCGACAACCTGCGTGCGCAGGGAATATCGAGCCGCTACAGGCTGGAAGTAATCGACAGGACCGGCAGGCGCGTCCCGATCCTGGTCAGCGGCAGCCCTCGCTTCGAAGGTGACCGGGTGATCGGCACGCTGGCCGTGTTTACCGATATCTCCGACCTGCTGGAAGCCAGGGAAGCGCTGGAGGTAAGCGAGGAGCGGCACCGGACGATCATCGAGACGATTGACGACGGGTATGTCGAACTGAACCTGGAGGGCGAGATCGTCTACTACAACCGGGCGCTGTCCAACGTCCTGGGGCGCTTCGCCGATCAACTGGAAGGCGTGCGCCTCAGGGAATTCATGGCGGAAAAGTCGAGCAGGCGGCTCGACAGAGAACTGCAAAAGGTCAAACGGGTGGGCGCTCCCTCAAAAACGTTCGAAGCGGAAGTTTGCAACCGGAACAAAATGAAAAGTTACGTCGAGATATCGATCTCGCCGATCAAAGAGAAGGATGCCGTCGTCGGGTTCCGGGGAATCGTCCGCGATTCGACCGAGCGCCGCCTGGCGGAGGAAGCGCTGCGGGCAGCGTACGAGGCGCTTCAAGAAGTCGACCGGGTGAAGGACGAGATGATCCAGAATATCTCGCATGAATTCCGCAACCCGCTGACCTATGTGCTGGCCTATGTCGATTTGCTGCTGACCCAATCGTCGGAGCTGGGGCCGCTGACCGAGGAGCAGCGGCGGGCGCTTAACGTGGTCGCCACACAGTCGAGGCGGCTGCAACGGCTGGTCGAGGATTTCATCACGCTGCACCAGATCGAGGAACACGGGCTGGCCCGGCAGGACACCGATACCAATGTCTGGTTGGAGACGATTGTCACGGCGGCGCAGTCGGTGGCCGATGGCAATAACATCACGCTGGTCTACCGGCCCGATGCCGACCTGCCGCACACGATGATCGACGCGGAGATTACCCGGCAGGTAATGGACAACCTGCTCTCGAATGCGTTCAAGTTCACCCCTGAACAAGGGACGGTGACGATCAAGGTCGAGAGCCAGCCGCAGTGGGTGGTCATCTCGGTGATCGATACGGGGATCGGCATCCCGGAAGACCAGTTGCAGAATATCTTCGAGCGCTTCTACCAGGTCGATGGGTCGTCACGGCGGCGGCACGGCGGGTTGGGGTTGGGGCTGTCGATCTGCAAGAAGGTGATCGAGGCGCATGGCGGGAAGATATCGGCAAAGTCGAAAGAGGGCGAGGGAAGCACCTTCACCTTTACTTTGCCGGTGGCATAGCGTTCCATTTGCCCTCTTTCCCGCCGGGCCAAACAGCAGCCGGTCGTCTGGCTGCTTCCCCCATAGGCCTGTTTTCCCCTTTGCATTCTTTGCATCCTAGACGGTGAGCCTGG
>DAOUES010000237.1:0-2150 GCA_034430335.1 Anaerolineae bacterium
CCGGCATATCCGGGGTGACGAACGAAGCGATAAGGGCCGCTGTCGATCACGTGGTGGCCCCGGTCGGTCTGAATGCGAAGGACGGCGGCAAAGAACTTGTTGGCGATGGTCGCCCAGTGCCCAAGTATAGTAGACAGGACGAAGACAGCCAGCGCAGCGATCTGCGCCCACAGCGCCGGGCCGGTCGACCAGCCGAAGCGTTTGTCCAACGCGGCGACGATCAGTGTCGCTGACGGCAAGATCATCGCGACGAGAGGCATCAACCAGCGATCCCAGGCTTTGACGTCAGTTTTATTGTCGTAGCTGGCCCGCTCCATGATCAGATCGGGGTTCTTGCGGGCGACGATCACCCGGCCAACGACGGCACCGACCAGGGTCACCACCCAGTAGGCCCAGAACGGCCACCAGCGGATTGTACCGGCGATCAGAAAGACCAGACCCGGTAAAACAATTAGAATCAATATCGCCCTGAAGATCACGAGTCCAATGTTGATCTTTTGCTCGTTTGATTGATTCGAGACGGCTCCCATGATAGACCTCCTTGCGTGAAAAAACTGTTTTGATGTGCTGTCCATTGTGAACTATCACAGGGAAAAGCAACCCCACAGACTGTGGGGTTTAGGACAAGCTAAAGAAAAAGTTTAATCGGATTTAATACAATGGAATGGTATTTGATTCATGGCGTGCTACAATTCAGCCGATTCAACATCAGGGAGACGGAAAACGATGAAATTCGGGATGAGTATTCCTAACTGGGGTCCTTTCGCCGATATACGGCGGCTGGCAGCGCTGGCGCAGGAAGCCGAATCAGCCGGGTGGGATGGCTTCTTCATCTGGGATCACGTGTGGTATCTCGATCAACCGGTGGCCGATCCCTGGGTGGCGCTGGCGGCAGTCGCCTTGCAGACGAGCACGATCAAAATCGGCCCGATGGTGACGCCGATCCCGCGTCGGCGGGTTTACAAGCTGTCGCGGGAGGCAGTATCGGTCGATCAGCTATCAAACGGGCGGGTGATCCTCGGCGTGGGGATCGGCAGCGGCAGGCCGCACGAATACGAGTTCGTCGACGAGGAAACATCGGCAAAGGTGCGTGGGGAGATGCTCGACGAGGCGCTGGAACTGCTGATCAAACTGTGGAGCGGCGATTACTTCAAACACGAAGGCGAACACTACCCGATGCGCGGATCGATGGGCGAGAACGGCGAGGAAATCCGACACCTCCCTACCCCGGTCAACGGCCACATCCCGATCTGGGTGGGCGGCAACTGGCCGCACAGGAAACCATTCCGGCGGGCGGCGAAATGGCAGGGTGCCGCGCCGATCATGGTCGATCTCCCGCGTGACCAGATGATGCCGGTCGATGCGATACGCGACGTTGTCGATTTCGTCAACGAGCACCGGGACGACAGTTCTCCGTTCGAGGTGGTCGTTTCGGGAATTTCGAATCACCTGACGCGGGAAGAGAGCGCGTCGCTGGTCGCGGCCTATGAGGAGGTCGGGGCGACGTGGTGGCTGGAGAAGCTCGATCCCTGGGCGTTTGGCGGGGACGAGAACGACTGGCCGGTGGAGAGGATCGTCGAGGTGGTGAGGCAGGGTCCACCGGGGTAGTTTTCTTCCCCGGAGCTTCAGCGCCGGGCTAAAACAACCTGTCCGCAAACTCACTTTGTTCATTATCAGATAGATACAACAGCGAACCTGCCGGGGCAATTTCTGGATAGTTTGTTAAGTTGGTTTGCGACGCGCCTGATGGTTGCAAAGGTGATCCTCGACAAGGCTGCACAAGACGACACGTGATTCAGTGTCGGTGGGACGGAGTTTACAGGTCGAATCGACTGATTTCGGGGCGAAAAAGGGGGATTTCGACGAATCGGCAACGAATTTCTTGCAAACCTGTCGAAAGACGTGTTATACTGCTAACACGTCGGTGGGAACACTGGCGGAAATCAAACAACAAAAGGAGGTGGACGGACGAGGAGTAGAGCGAGATCGCAGGGCAAGACGCGATAGAGTGTCCGTTCCACCGCCGAAAAGTCCGGCGGTTTTTGTTTTTTCCGGGCGCAACAGAAAAACAGTTGCAAAGTTCTTTAACAATCACAGAAATGACAGGTCAAGAAGCAAGCGGGAAGAAAGAAGAACCCCCCGCAACAATC
>DAOUES010000238.1:0-3662 GCA_034430335.1 Anaerolineae bacterium
TTTATATACAAACTAGAATATCGTGATAAAAAGACTCGTCTGTCAAAAGAATGAATATCGTAAGGGACTGTAAAAATATAAGTCCGCCTTTTTTGATCCTGCCCTCACCCCTAAATCCCCTCTCCCTCATGGCGAGGGGACTTAACACCTGATTGGAAAATGCGGAGTTATTTCTTTACAACCACTAATAACTCAACCTGATGGCAAGCCGTCAAGTTCACAGCGATAAATCACCGAGCTACAGCCAATACGTCGACCAATGGTCGACCTGGGCGAGGACAAGCCTACGAGACGGATCGGGATTTATGATCCATCCGACTGAATGTCGAAAGATCAGATTTACATATCACGGCAGATCGCCGCTCTCTATTCCGGCAAGAAGCTCTTTCATCCAGGCAAGTTCGGCCTCGTACTGCCCCACCGAATGATCGAAGATGGCATCGGCAAGGGCAGCATACGGTTTCTCAGGCAGTTCTTCGGCGCGATGCGTTTCAAGGTGCGCGAGAACCGCTTCCAGGTGACCGATCCTCTGTCGTATGTAGCCCGCCACTTCCTCGACCGGCAGGGCATTCATAAAGAACAGGCCCAGGTCAATCGTATAGAATACGCGCTCGACATCCTGCCAGACGCCGCACAGCAGGCTCATGAACTCCTGTTTGCCACTTTCGGTGATCCGGTAGACGGTTCTTGAAGGCCGACCGCCTTCCTGCTCGGTGGCGGTCTTTTCGATCAACCCCTCGTCGGCCAGTTTGCCCAGCGCATGATAGATCGAGCCAAAGGCGATAGATGTCCAGTCGCCCATCCTGTCTTCGATCAACTGCTTGATTTCGTAGCCGTAGAGATCACGATCCCGGAGAAAACCGAGGATCACCAGCCGGACAGACATAGATGCTCCTGAGTCAGTATATATTCCAGTTTGTATATTATAAGTAGAATATACAGCGCTGTCAAGTGAATGCTCGCAAGTGGGTGTGATTCACCCACTACACCCCCCAATGTACCCTTTGATGGATTACAACGGCCCCGACACGGCCTATACTGTGAATCGATCAGGGTCAGCCCTGACCACATACGAAAACAAAGCATAAGGAGTTGATCATGACCAATCAACAGAACGGGGCCGTATTGATCACAGGCTGTTCTTCCGGCATCGGACATGCCTCGGCACTGTATCTGGCCCGGCAGGGCCTGACGGTGTTCGCGAGCGTACGCAAAGAAGCAGACGCGCAGGCGCTGCGCAGCCTCAACGAGCCGAACCTGGTGCCCGTCTGCCCGCTTGACCTGACCCGGCGCGAGCATATTCTCCCCATCCTGGAAACGGTGCAGCGCGAATTAGACAGCCGGGGCGTGACCGGGCTGCGGGCGCTGGTTCACAACGCGGGCGGCGGCGGAGTCGCCCCGGTGGAGTTGATGGACCTGGACGCCTTCAGCCGAGAACTCGATGCGCGACTGGTGGGGTCGGCGGCGCTGGTGCAGGCTTTCCTGCCCCTGATCCGCCAGGCCGAAAAGGGGCGCATCGTGTGGATCATGACCCCGGCCATCATCCCCACGCCCTATGTTGTCAGCATCCACGCGGCAGATTTCGCGGCCAACTGCCTCGCCCGCACCCTGCAAATCGAACTTAAACCCTGGGGCATCCCCAATGTGATGATCCGCTGCGGCGGTATTCAGACTCCCGCCGCCTCGCGAACCACCAATGACCTCAAGCGCAATCTGCAATCCTGGCCGAAAGACAGGGCAGACCTGTACAGCGCGGCCCTGCAGGAGTGGATGGACAGCATGGTCGGTTTCGATGCAAAGCGCACGGCACCGGAAAAGGTCGCGCAGACCCTGTACAAAGCCATCAGCGCTGACTCGCCCCGGCTGCGCTACTCCGTCGGGCACATGGCGGGTGCCGCTGCTTTTCTGGAGACCCTGCCCCAGACCCTGGGCGATGTTATTCTGTCAAGCCGATTTTAGCCTGACCAGCCATTACGAAACAATCGCCAGCGGCAGCAAGAGGAACTCGCCGCCACCGGTAAGCGACAGGCGCTCACCGGTCAGCGGATCATACCAGCCGATCCGCAGCATATAGTCACCCGGCGGCAGATTATCAGGCAGGGGCAGCGCGTAGCGGTCGGCGATCACCTCGCCGGGTGCCCAACCGGTAGTCGGGCGGTCGGCGGAGGCCGGGACCTGGTCCTGCTGGGAGACGATCTCGCCGGAAGCGTCGACCAGATGGACAAAGACCTTGAGGCTGCGGTCGATCTGCGCCTGGGGCTGCCAGTAGAGGGTCAGGGGAAGATCGCCGGAAGCAGCAGAAGGATCGGGAAGATCGTAGCCGATCAGGGTGATCCCGTTCTGCCAGATCGCACCGCTCTCGGCCATCATCACCGGGCGCTCGAAACTGCGCGGCGGCGCGGTGACCTCCATCTGGCCGAGCGTGACCGGATCGCCGAGTGGGTCATCACCAGCATCGAGCAGTTGGAGGATGACCGTGCAGCGTCCCGACTCCAGGACGCCGGGGACATAGACCGTATGCACGCCGCGCCAGCGGTCGGCAGGCTCCCAGAGAGCGGTATCGAACCCGGCGACGAGCGCCCGCGATGGCGACTGCCCGGCGACCTCCCCCCCTTCCCCAAGCCAGCCCAACCGCCAGCGCAGACCGCCGGAAGGCGCATCGACCGCCTGCCAGTAAGCAGCCAGCGTAAACGGATGGCCGACACCGAGCGCGGCGGGGAGCGCCTCGACGCCGAGCAGGGCCAGCGATTCGCCGACCGGCGCGTCGATTGACTCCTCAATCGCCAGTTGGTCAGGCGAGGCCGGGCGGCGTGGCCGGGTGATCTCAATCGAGCCGACTTCAACAGTGACGCCAACCGGCAGGCCATTGCTATTGACGACATCGAGCGGGCGGGCATCAACCGGATCGTAGAGGCCAACATGCAGCGAATAGACTCCGGGCGGCGTACCGGCAGGCAGCGGCAGATCGACATTCTCGACCAGGTAGAACCCCGCCCGCCAGTCGGAAGTGGGCGCACCGGCAGGATGGGGCTGCAAATCTTCGAAGATCACCTGCCCGGCAGCGTCGCGGACTTCGATCAGGCGGGAGTAGTCGGCGGAAGGATCGACGAGCGGCGACCAGTAAAGTCGAAGCGGCAGGGCAGCGCCAGAACGAATCTGCGCCTGCGGGAGGTCAAGCCCCAGCAGGCGAATCTGCCCGCCGACGGCGGCCTGGATCGACACCTGCATCCCGGCGATGGTGCCCTGAACCTGGCGATCCTGTCTGACCGGCGAGGTGTACCGGTCGAAGTAGAGCAGCCTGGCGGCGAAGATCAACAGACCGGCGGCAAAGGCGGCCAGCAGCACGGGCCAATAATCGCGGGAAGCTGCTGCCGGTTCGACGGCGCGCGGCTCCCAGATCGAAAGGCCGAACATGGCAGCGGCGGCAGCCAGCAGCGAAATAAAACTGACGATCTCCGCCGCGCGGCGCAGCGGAGTCGGCTTGAAATTGATCCCGACGTTGTGCGCGCCCCTGGCTACCTCAATGCTGACAAAGCCCTCCGGGCCGTAAGGCGTGACTTCGACCGGTTTACGGTCGACGGTCGCCAGCCAGCCGGGGAAGTAGAGCCAGTCGAAAACCAGGCGGGTCGGTTCTTCGGCATAGACGATCAAATGCGCGGCGG
>DAOUES010000239.1:0-2016 GCA_034430335.1 Anaerolineae bacterium
AGCGTCCCGATCCCCCGCGCCTTGAACGACCCCGAAGGCTGGAAACATTCCATCTTTAGATAGATGGCCTTGCCCAACCGCGCGTCGATCTCCGGGTTGGAATATACCGGTGTTTCGATGTAAAGCGTTGACTGGCTCAAAATTCTTCCTCTGTCGCTGAGTTGCCTCTGGACCCGTATTTCCTTACCTTGATCGGGTGTCGTACGGGCACAGCGCGCTGTGCCCGCCGGTCGGTGATTTGTCTCCCTTTAGCCCGGTGGCTTTAGCCCCGGGAAAAACCACCCAACATTCGACAAGAAGGATTATAATCAGGGTATGGTTTTCGGGGTAATGCCCGTTCTCGATCATTAGAAGGGACTCGCCATGCCGGAGAAAATCCGTGACTTACAACCGCCGACAGGGTTCAGCCGTCTGCTGGCTCGTATGCCGATCCTGGCCTATAAAATCGGGCTGGGCTGGCTGTTTGGCAAACGCTTCCTGCTGCTCAACCACGTTGGCCGGAAATCCGGGCTGACCCGGCAGGCCGTTCTGGAAGTCGCCAACTACGACCCGGAAACCAATACCTACGTGGTGGCGGTTGGCTTTGGCGAGAAATCGCAGTGGTATCAAAACCTGATGCACACCCCCGACGTTTCGATCCGGGTAGGCCGCCGCCTGATCGATGTCCACGCCGAGCAGCTTTCACCTGAAGAAGCCGGAGAAATCCTGCTGGCTTTCGCCAAAAAGTATCCGTTCGAGGCGCGGTTCGTCAATGCGCTGGGCTATACAGTCGACGGCACCGACGAGGATTGGCGTGCCCTCGGCCAGGAACTGATCCTCGTCGCCCTGCGTCCGCGCTGATCGGGTCGAAGAAAGTCAACGGCTCTTTCCCGGTCTGGCACGGTGACTGATTGTCAGCTTATTGAGTCATGTGCCCCTGTCAATAATGGCTGGGACAATGAATGTGCCCACAGTGCCTATGTTTTCTTCATAGTGCCTGCCGCATTCTGACGTAATAACAATAACCGTATCCAAATCCGGTATGACATAGATATATTGCCCACCAAAACCCGCTGCAAAATATGCAGGATACGTCTCGACTGTCGTGACCCACCAATGATACCCGTAGCCCGCGTTCTCCGGCGGCCCGCCTTCACTGTGCGCCTGGGTTGACTCTTGAAGAAAATCGGAACTGATTGCCGGGGCGTGTTCGATAACCGGTTTTTGCGCCACCGGCGGCTTTGTTGTTTGCAGCCAGGTTTTACACTTTGACCCAGATCAGCGAATAGCGCCAGAACAGGTGCCTTCTGATCGCTGCACCGGGGAATTCTCCGGCGCAAAGCTCCCGGACTCCGGGCAAAGTGAGGTAGCGATCATGCTGACCATGTTCGGCCCAGGCTGATCTTACCTCTCGCGGCGCGTTTGGCGAGCAGGCGGGTGAAGGCACCCGTACCACAGCCAATATCCAGGGCGGTCGAGATGTGCGGCGGGAGGTGCCTGAGCAGGCAGCTATGATACTGGCCGTTGTGATCCCATCCGCCGGGAAGGGATGCGATGCGGTCAAAGTCTTCGCGGATTGTGTTCATAGATGAACCTGTTGAGTTAGATCGGCTGTATCAACAGCCCTACTCCAGCGGAACTTGGTCGGCGCGATTCGGCGCGGTGGCAAGAGGAGATTGTAGCACGGGGCCGGGCTAGAATGTCAACCGAGTACTATTTTGTTGAATACGTACATCAACCAATTTGCGTAAGTCGCTCGCGCATGCTATGATTCTAACATCGAGGAAAAAAGAAACACCCCTCGGTTGCGGGACCAGGGGGTGTTAGTTGAGAAAGCGGGCGATAAATTGCTTTCTATGTACTTACCAGTATACCGTAAACGAAATAAAATGCAAGAACCTATGGTAGTAGTTAACCTATGGTATACCTGCGTGCTGCTTTTGTAGCACGCTTTCTTTTTGCTTCATAGCTGGAGCGGGCGGCCTGACTCATCTATCGTATTTCCCCTTTTTGTAAAGTCTAAAAGAAAGGAGGAAC
>DAOUES010000240.1:0-15136 GCA_034430335.1 Anaerolineae bacterium
GGGTAAACACCCCGGTCTGGGATGGCTGGTCCGCCGATCAGCAGGCGCTCATATCCCCCGGCAGCCAGGTGATGGTCGGCGGGACGCTCGTTTCGTTCGACGGCAACCTGATCGTCGACGTGACCGGCCCGCCCGAAGCTGCCGAAGCGCCGCAGGAAGAATCTGCCGGAGAACCTGCACCGGAGCTTCCCCCTGCGCCGGAGAGCGCCCAACTCGATGTCCCCGTCGTCTATTCTGGCCTGAACGACCTGCCGGGGATGTGCTACCTGGGCGCATATGCCATGCTCGTCGTTGCCGATCACCCGGAGCTGGATTTCGCCGACATCGTCGCCTTCAGCGGCGTCGGGTCGAACGCGCTCCTGATCGACTTCCCCGGTATGCCGCGTTTCCTGACCAACCGCTACACCGACCAGGGGATCATCTATGCGAATCGAAAACTGAATGCGTCCTACGTACTTGGTTTTCAGGAGGGTGGCAGCGCCACCGACTACAATCATCCGGCGGGGCTGCTCCCGTTCGAAGACGACGCTGCCGGTGTAGCTCAATTCAAGGACGGCAGCGAGGCTCTCGACTACCTCAAACGGGCCGTCGCCTCCGGGCGACCGGTTCTTGTCTACCTCAACCTCTACTATGTTCACGATGACTTCGCCACCGCGTCGACGTTCTGGCGTGACGTGCTGGGCAAGGATCACGCCTCCCACTACATGGTGGTCACCGGCTACGACGAGGACACGATCTACCTCAACGATCCCACCGACCCGACCGAGAATGCCGCCAACCTCCCGGCATCGACCGGGAACTTCATGCAAGCCTGGGAAGATACGCTCGATATACCCGGCGCACCCCCGTTGGGGCCTTTCTGGATGCTGTTCGTTGCCGATCCGGGCAGCGTCCCGGCGGCGGAGGATGTCGTCGCCTGGAACGTCGAAACGGCTGCCGGAGCGCCCGCCGAGATTCGAGGCTTTGCCGAGGCACCCGACAGCAGCGATATGGGCTGTTTCATGATGCACGAAATGGCCCGCGCCCGGCTGTCCTTCGCCGATTACCTGGATCGGAACGGCTGGCCCGAAGCTGCCGCAGACTACCGCCAATCGGGGGCGCTGCTCACGCAGATCACGGAGCAGCGGGCGATTACCGCTGCCGACCTGGAACAGATCGCCGACCTGGAAGAATCGGCGCTTGCCCGGCTGTCGGGCAGCGAGTGAGCAATTGGACACGACAGGCGGCCCCGTTTATCCGGGGCCGCCTCGACCATTCCGCCCGATCTGAATAAGCAGTAAAAAATTTGCGTAATTTGCGCAATTCGCGGACTGAATCAGTTTTTATCTGTGAAATCTGTGGATAAAAACACCTGTCCCAGCCGCTCGATCACCCGCCGACCGGTCGCCGCCAGCCGCCTTCGCGCGTGGTGGCCGCTGTAGATCAGCACGCAGTCGACGCCCAGCGCCGCCGCCACTTCGCGATCGTGAACCGTGTCGCCGATATAGAGCATCGCCGCCGGGTCGATGCTTTGCGCGGACAGCCAGCGCTCCCCGACCGCCGTCTTGCCGTGCGCGTGGTGATCGTCCAGCCCGTCGACTGTCGCGAAATAGTCGCGCAGTCCGTAGTGGGCGATCAGCGAGTCGAGCTGGCGCTGCTCCATCGCCGAGAGAATCGACTGGCCGATCCCCATCCGGGCGATTTTCTCCAGCGCCGCGCGGGAACCGTCACGCAGCGGGCATTCGGTGGTGCGCGCCCGGTAGCCGTCGATGAACGCATCGCTGAGACTCTCGAACGGGTCGACCGCAAAGTCAAAGCCCAGCGCCCGGTAGTAGTCGATCACCGGGAAGCCGAATAGCGATTCGTAGCGCTCCGGTGTGACCGGCGGCAGGCCGCGCGATTCGAGCATCCCGCCCATCGTCTCGACGCACAGCCAGGCGTCGTCGAGCAGCGTGCCGTTCCAATCCCAGATGACGTGTTTATACGGAAAACGATTATTGTCCATAACCGTGATGTCCCAGCGTGTTGATGGCAAGCTGCCCGTACAGGTAGCCCTTGAACCAGCTCAAGACGGTGAAGGTGAAGGCCGGGACGAAGATCGCGGCGATCACCGCGCCAACCCCGGTAAGGACCAGCCCGCCGCTCATCACCGCATCGACGATGAAGAATACAAATTCCAGGAAGCCGATCATCAACCCCATCACGACATCGTCCCAGACGTTCTCGAAGGCCCGCAGGAAGTTGTCGATGAATTCGAAAAACGAGATCACCCTGCCGGTTTCGATGTACTGCAAGTATCCCGACCAGTAGAGGATGTTCGCCATCAGCGCGTAGAACAGGATGCCGACAATCAGCGCGATGAAGGCGGGAATCCCGGCAGCAACCTGCGATTTGAGCGCCGCCAGGGTTGGGTTGGGCATGGTGAAGAAGTCGGTGAACAGCCGCACCCAGAGGATGATGCTCAGGATGATCAGGATGTAGACCGGCAGGTTGTAGAAGATCGATCCCATGCGGATGACCAGGCCGTGCTTGAATTTCGGCCAGAAGCGCTTCCAGTCGGGGACGGTGGTGTCGCCGCGCCGCACCCGTGCGCTGATCTCATATTCCCAGCCCTTGATGACGAAGAATCCGACCACCGGGATCGCGGCGATGAGCAGCGTCGTGAGCAGCTTGCCGAACCAGTGCGGGTCTCTGAATGGATAAATAAGCGCTTTGAAAAAATTCATAGCTTAGAGTGTAGCGAAAAAGCGGCGGTTAGAAAACAGGATGCCGGGGAGATGACTTATAACGTGGTGTTGATTTGCCCCTGAAAGGGGGAAATGGGCGACCGAAGGTCGGACAAAGGGGGTCAAAGAAACAGGTGTATTTCCAACTCCGGGACTGAAGCCGCCGGGCTAAAGGTATGCACATCGACCGAAGATCGACCGTAGGCTACGTCCACACCCGTGTTTCTGGATGCCACGTTTTCGGGTATTCCTGTCCGGAAGACAATGTTTCTAGTACAGGAGATACAAAAAGCTGAAAGCGTCGAAAGGCTTCGCTCAATTCTGGAAATAGTTCAGGATTGAGCGCTTTGCCCTTCATGGCCTCCCACTGCCGCCGGTTTTGCGGAGAATTGAATTCGTCGAAGAACGTACCGGGCAGCGTTCGCAGTGCTGTTTTTCTATGTTCAAATGTTCCCTTCAAAGCCTTTGAAAGCGCCAGTCCATCAATCGACATGGTTTCCGAGAGAAACCAGATATCGAAATAGTCCTTCAAGCGGCTGTTGAGCAGATAGAGACTGATCACCGCCTCCGCCTTTTCCGCAATGATGGTTTCCGGCGGATATATCTGAATGCAGGGAGTGGGGGAACCATCGAGGATTGTAGGATATTCCATATATTCAGGGGCCGGAGTGACCCGATCTCCAAAGCCGATATCTATCTGCACGCGGCTCCTGGAACTGCCCAGGGTGGCGTCGAATTTCAACCTGACTCCACTATATTCGGCGTCTTCTTTTATGACGGTGCCGTTGATCGTGTCCAGAACGAAGACCATGCCATCGTCTTCGACCGGGGTCTGGCATATCTGCCTGACGATTGATTCGAGATTCTCGACGGTATTTTCGGTAAAGCCCAGCAGGTCAATATCCCGCGTGGCGCGCGGGAAAGCCGCGTCGAAGGTAAGCAGTGCCAGCCCACCTTTGAGAACGAACTTCCCACCGTATTCCGATTTCCCCAGGCGATACAGGAATCGTTCGATAGCGTAATGGAGCAGCAGGTCGTTATAGGGTCGATTGGCGCGTTCCGCTTCGTTTTTCAAGCGTTGGGCAACTGATGCAGGGACGTTTTTTACCTGTTTCATATCAATGCCTTCAGATAGGGCCGGATCACTTTATCAACACGGTCGATCCGGGCATAGTGGAACAGTTTGGGCAGGTCCCGTTCGGAAGCAGGCAGCCACACATAGTTTTTCAGCGCTTCTACGGCCACATCCTCGCCATATTTGTTCCTGAACTTGAAACTGTCACAAATCGACTTTTCTCTGCCGTATATCTTTACCGGCACCGAGTCGATCTCGATCGTTTCGATACCTGCCTCATAGGATTCCGGCGAAAGCCAGACGACTTCCAGCGGCGGATAGGGAGATTCTGGCTTCTTGACTCCACGTGGCAGCGCGATATAGACGTAATGTGGCACCTGGGTCGTCAGATCGTGATAGCTGAGGGCCGAGATCAGCGAGATGACCGCGCGGGAATGGCGCAGCGCAACGATCACAAAGTCAGGACTGCCGAGTTCGGGATAGTCGGACAGGCGATATATCCCCCTGGCGACCTCAACAATAATCCCCCGATTTCGCAGGGAGTATAGTGTGGCAGGGGCAATACCAAGATCAAGCGCCTGGGCTGTGCGAAGCATCCCATCGTTTGCGGAGAATATACGCTCTGCTTGCTGAAAATCGGCCATCGGTTTCTTTATAATAACTACCTTACTTTTTCATAAGTGTAGTAGTTATTATAATGTGTCGAAGCGATAAAAACAACTGCATGGGGTTGGTGAGGGGGGATCTCCCGGGGCTGAAGCACCGGGCTAATGACCTCTATCCAGGTCCCGCTTATATCTTTCCACTTTCATCTTTCGTCTCCCCTCACCCACGCCGCCAGCGCCTCGATATCGACCGCGCCCGGCCCGGACGTATCGACCTCGATCAGCCGCCCGCCGATATCAAGCGGCGCGTATGTCCCGTCGACCACTGTGCGGGCCATCTCATTGGGATGGTAAAGGTGGTCGACATGGCCGGGGTGCCGCTGCTGCTGCGCCGCCCGCGCCGCGTACCGCGCCCGAATCACGCCCGCCGACGCATGGCAGTAAATCTGCGCGGCCCGGCACCCGGTCGATTCGATCAGGCTGTTGAAGTGCTGCGTTTCCTCCGCCGGTTTGAAGTTCCCCTCGACGATGCAGCCCGGCCCCGCCCGGAGCGCCGGTTCTGCGAAGCGGTACAGCAGGTCGAAGCTCGCCCGGCTCAACCGCCTCGACCAGTTGCGGCCACCCACGCCGAGCGAATCGAACAACTGCTCTTTGACTGCATCCTTCTCGATGAGCGGCAGCGAAAGCTGTTCAGCCAGGGGGTGGGCAATGTTCGATTTCCCGGTGCATGGTGCGCCGGTCACGACGACGAGAATTGGATGATCCATGACAGAGCCGCGATAAAATCAGGTTGATTCTCAATAAACAATCCAGGCCGCGCCGCTGAGGATCATCCATCCAAGCGAGGCCAGCACGCCGGTTCCGTTCAACCACAGGCCGATCCCGGCCATCAACCGCGCCGCTGGCCGAACGGCCTTCCGTCCCCGGAGCGCCAGCACGACGCCCAGCATGCACACCAGTATCCCCGCGTTGCCGATTCCCCAGGTTATCAGGAGGAAGTCCTCCTCATGCCCGAGCATACCGAAGAAAAGCCATCCCCAGGTGCCAAGCCCGGCGATCAGCCCGATCAGCAGCGAGAGGAACGCCTGCCCCCGGCCTTTCTTCCGGTTCTCTTTCAGCGCCAGGTACGCACCGCTCGTCACACCAGATTCGGCCAGGGTACTGCCGTCCGGCAGGCGTTTGCTGCCCCGCTCGAACAGCAGTTGATAGTCACTGACCGGCAGGTGAAGCTGGTCCACGAGAGCCACCGTTGCCCGGTTGGTGGGCATCGTATCCGGCAGTTGGACGGTGGTGCGCTCCCCCGTCGCTTCATTCAAGAGATAAATGCGGATCGTCGTCATTACGCTTCTCCTTGAGAGAGTCTCCGGGTAAGCAGGTCACATCTCCTGCATGCCAATGATGACCAGGCTCTGTACCGGGTCGTCGATCACGAGTTCGCCCCCGCCGGGGTTGGACAGCGGATCGTCGATTTCGATCAGCTCATCGCTGCCCAGCGTCAGCATTTCCGGCAGAGGAGTGACCGGCCATGCCCCCGCCTCGCCGGGATGGGGCAGCGTCCCCGACCCGGTCTGCCCGGCCAGCGCCGCCCGGTGTTCGGCAGTCGACAGCCCACGATCATACGCTTCGGTGCAGGCTTCGTCAATCAGCGCCTGCTCGACCGCCTGCGACAGGTCGGCGGCCAGCCGTCCCGCCGACTGGTAGCGCTGGGCCGGGTCTTTTGCCATCGCCTGTTCGATCACGAACTGCACCCCGGAGGAGATATCGGCGCGGTACTCACGCGCGTCGGGGATCGGCTGGTTCATGTGGGCCATCATCAACCCGACAGGCGTCGTCGAGCTGTAGGGCTGGCGGCCCGTGATCGCCTGGAAGATGCTCACCCCCAGCGCGTAAACGTCGAGCAGGTGCGTGGTGCTCCCCTGCTCGACCATCTCCGGGGCGAGATAGGCGGGCGTCCCGATGATGCCGCTGCCGGTCAACTGCGCGGTGACCTCGTCGACCTTGGCGATCCCGAAGTCGGCGAGGTAGGCGTTGCCGTCCTCGTCCAGCAAAATATTGCTCGGCTTGATGTCGCGGTGGATCACGTTGTGCCGGTGGGCGAAGTCGAGCGCCTCCGCCACCTGGCTGATGATCGGTGCAAGGACATCGAGCGCCATGCCGTCCGGCGACCGGGAGATCATCTCGGCCAGCGACCCGCCGGTCAGGTAGCGCATCACCACGTAGGGCTGGTGGTTGAATTCGCCACAGTCGTAGACGGGGACGGTGCGCGGGTGCTGGAGTCTGGCGATCACCTGCACCTCGCGCATGAAGCGCTCGATGAACGAGTCGTCCTGCATCAGGTGCGCGGGCAGCACCTTGATCGCCACGTCGCGGTTGATCGTCGGTTGCACCGCCCGGTAGACGTTCGCCATGCCGCCCCGCCCGATCAACTCGACGATCTGATATTGCCCAACCACCTGCCCGGTGAGGTCGTTCATCGGTCCTCCCCTGCTCGATGATCAATTAAAGACTGTCGTCAGCCTATACGAAGTTCGCAAAGCGAATTTCGTATAGGACATTCAGCGACAGTATATGCGATCCCTATCCGAATGAAAAACGCGGCGGAGACTCAGCCCTGCCGCGTTTTCACCATTTGCTATCGGTGCTACTGCCCTCCGGCGAAAATCTCCTCCAGGTCCCGCTGGAGCGCATCGATCTCGGCGTCCATGTCCACCGGCTCACTATGATACCGGTTATAAAAATCTGCGAGATATCCATTTGCCATGTTGTTGTTTGGCAGGTAGGTTTCGCTGCTGGCAATCTCGGGATTGTTCTGCGCTTCCAGCAGGACTTCTAAATCCACCCGGCCGAAATCCAGGTCGTACCGCATCGGCAGCATGTCCAGGGTCCAGTCCAGGCCCATGTCGCGGGCGGGCAGTCCGCTGTATTCCGCAAACAACTGAGTTGGCTCGCTATTTCTCATCCAGACAAGTGTTTCCCAGGCAGCCTGCGGGTTCCGGCTTTCTTTGAGAATGAAGAAGGTGTCAGCATGCATCCTGGTTGTGTGACTGCCGTCAAAAGTGGCTGGCAGCGCCGCCATGTCCCAGTTGATGTCATCGGATAAAAGTATAAAATACCAGCTGTTGATGGGGTACATCGCCGCTTTCCCCTCGCAAAATGGATTACCGGCCATTTCCCCGGCGGCCCCCAGACTCGGCATAAAATGGTCAACCCAGATGCCGTTATACTGCCAGAGCCAGGCTTCACGCCAGTTGTCCGGAATGACCACGCTGTTTCCATCCCACAGAGTCCCTGCCCCGCCGACGTAGATCGCGTCGCCGCGCGCGTCGTTCCAGTGCGAATCAAGGCCGTACTGCACGATATTGCCCGGATCGAAACCCTGGCTCATCGCGTTGTTGCCATTGGCATCGTAAGTCATCAGCATGGATATCTCGCGCACCTTGTCCCAGTCCCACGGGTCGCCATCACAGTAAGGCTCGCCGATATGGTGTGGCGGGTAGCACAGCCCGGCCCTGTCGAAAAGGTCGGCGTTGTAGAACATGGCCGGGGGATAAACGATATACGGCAGCCCGACCTGCCCCTGTCCGGGAATGTTGTACATCTCCATCAAAGCCGGATTATAGGCAGAGGTATCGATGCCGGATTGCTCGATATAGGGCGTCAAATCCAGCCACTCGCCGTAGAACTGGTTCATAGCACCTAATCCCACCGGGCCGACGATGTCTGGCGGTGTCCCCGCCGCGATCATCGTCGCGAGCATGGTAGGTCCGTCCTCGCCCTCTGATGTCTTAATATTCAGGTGGATATCGTCGTGGGAATTGTTGAACGCCTCGGCCAGCGCTTCCTGCATCGCCAGCCGATTGGGATCGACTTGCCCCCCCAGTTCCACGAACCAGGTGATCTCGACCGGCCCGCCGGGAGCCGGTTCGTCGACCGGCGGCTCTTCGGTCGGCGGCTGATCGACCACCGGTTCGCCGGCTGCCGGTTCAGACGGTTGATCGACCACGACCGGCCCCGGTGTGGGTTCCTTCTGCTTCCCGACGGCCTGGCTGATGATGATCACGCCGAACACAATCCCGACCACCATGGCCAGCAGCCCGCCGCTGATCCCCAGAATCCAGACGAGCGGATTGCCTCGCCTGCGTTCGGGGTTTTTCACCCAGGGCGGTGCAGGCACCCCCGGAGTGTCGGCAGGGGGCGGTGTTCTGGGAGCAGCGGGCGTCGTCGCCCTGCGGGACGTGGAGGGGCGGGGCGGGGCCGGGACAGGCGCGGGAGCAGGGGCAGCAGCCGGTTTCCCTATGTCAATCGTCAGGCCGTCGTCGAAATCGTACGCGCCCGCCAGCCCTACCCTGAGATCGTCGGCCAGGGCGCGCGCGGTCTGGTAGCGCTGCGCCGGGTCTTTCGCCATCGCCTTCTCGATCACCGTCTCGATCCCCGCCGGGAGATCGGGCCGGTACTCGCGGATATCGGGGATCGGCTCGGTGGCATGGGCGACCAGTGTTCCCATCGGCGTATCGGCCTCATAGGGGCGCTGGCCGGTGAGCATCTCGAACAGGGTGACGCCCAGCGCGTACACGTCGACCAGCGAGGTCATCCCACCTTTGCGTGTCATCTCCGGGGCGATATAGCCCGGCGTCCCGACGATTCCCGACCCGGTCAGCTCGAGCGTCGACCCGGTGACCTTGGCGATCCCGAAGTCGGCGAGGTAGGCGTTGCCCTCCACGTCGATCAGGACGTTCGAGGGCTTGAAATCGCGGTGGATGATCCCCCGCCTGTGGGCGAAATCAAGCGCATTCGCCATCTGGTCGACGATATTCTGAATCTCGCCCAACGGCATCCCGCCCGGATGCGCCTTGATGCACTCCAGGAGCGCCACACCGGGCACGTAACGCATCACGATATAGGGCTGATCGGCGAACTGGCCGAAGTCATAGACCGGCAGGATCGACGGGTGCTCCAATCTGGCGATCACCCGCGCCTCGCGGTTGAAACGCTCGATGAAAGTATCGTCCTGCATGAAATAAGTGGGCAGAACCTTGATCGCTACCTCGCGCTCCATCTTGGCCTGCCACGCCCGGTAGACGTTCGCCATCCCACCGGAGCCGATCAACTCGATGACTTCGTATTCGCCAATCATCTGGCCTTCGAAACCGGTCATTGGCGCTGCTCCTGAATCTCCCCAGCAGATCAATTCTGACAGTTGCCAGTATACGTGATCCCTATCCGAATGAAAAACGCGGCGGAGTGAAATTTCCCGCCGCGTTTTCGCCGATCCGGTTCATATTACTCCGAGAATACCTGCTCCAGGTCCGCCTGAAGATTATCGATCTCAGCATCCATGTCGACCGGCGTGTCTTGATACAGGTTATAAAAATCCCAGAGAACCTCGGCTGCCACATCATGGTTGGGCAGATAGGACTCGTTGTTCGGGATATCTGGATAATTCATCGCTTCTTGCAGTACCCCGACATTGACCTGACTGAAGTCCAGGTAGAAGGTGTCGGCCAGCAACGCCCGGTATTCGTCCTCGGTGATGATCCGGGCAGTCTGCCCGCCGAAGACATCGTCCAACACGGTATACTTCTCTTCGAGCATCCAGGCGAGCACTTCCCAGGCAGCATCCGGGTTCTGGCTTTCTTTATAGATGAAGAAGGTATTGCCATGCATCTTGGCCGTAAGGTTCCCGTCAAGGGTCATCGGCAGTGCGCCGATGTTCCAGTTGAAGTCATTGAAAATACAGCAGAAGTACCAACTGTGGCTGGGGAGCATCGCGACTGTTCCCTCTGAAAACGGGTTGCCGTCCATTTCATCGATAGCGGCCTGACTCGTAATGAAATGATCCTCCCAGATGCCGTCGTGATGCCAGTGCCAGGCTTCCCGCCAGTTGTCCGGGATGACCGCGCCCTGGCCGTCCCACACATTGCCGTTCCCGCCGACAAAGATCGCCTCGCCGCGTGCGTCGCTCCACTGGATGGTGAGGCCATACTGCACGATATTGTCCGGGTCGAAATTCTGGCTGGTCGCATCATTGCCATTGGCGTCGAGCGTCAGCAGCATGCCGATCTCCCGCACCTTGTCCCAGTCCCAGGGATCGCCATCACAGTAGGGTTCGCCGTAATGCTCCGGCGGATAGCACAGCCCGGCCCTGTCAAAAAGATCGGTGTTGTAGAACATTGCCGAAGGATAAACCGTGTAGGGCAGCGCGATCTGTCCCTGGCCGGGGATGTTGTACATCTCCATCAGGGCCGGGTTGTAGACAGAGGTATCAAACCCTGATTCTTCGATATAGACGGACAGGTCCAACCATTGATCAGGCGGCAGCCCGGTGCTCGAGAGTGTCTCCGGGCCGACGATGTCCGGCGCATCACCTGATGCGATCATCACCGCGAGCTTATCCCGGGCGACATCGTATTCCGATACTTCGAGTGTCAGGGTGATATCGTCGTGGGTATTGTTGAATTCCTCGACGAGATATTCTTCCAGCGCAGTCCGGGTACTATCGACGCCGGTTTCCCTGACGAACCAGGTGATTTCCACCGGTGCTGCGGGAACCGGCTCGTCGGTGGGTGGAATGCCGGTAGGAGGTGCGACAGTAGGAGGTACAGTAGGGGGTTCTCCCTGTAAAGGTGTGGGAGTGGCCGTTTCGACGATGACCGGTTCAGCCACCAGAGGTTCTCTGGTTGGCAGCGAGGCGGGCTGGTTCTGTGAGTAAATCAAAACAGAGATGACGACCACGCAGATCGCGCAGCAAACTACCACAACCAGCACGGCAGCGATGATTCCCAGTATCCAGATCAGCGTATTGTCTTGTTTGCCTGGCGTCTGGCTTTCCTTATCCGTCATTGGTTCTACTCCTTATCCCACACAAACCCAATCTACCGACTGCCAGTATACGTGATCCTTATCTGAATGAAAAACGCGGCGGTGAAGTCCCCCCGCCGCGCTAAAAGCCGGTTGAAGCCCGACCGCCGTCTCTACGGGTGATTCTCCCCCAGTTCGGTGATATACAGGGTCCCGTCGTAGGTTTCGCCCTGGATATATGTCCCCACCCAGATCGCATACCACCCGGCTTCAGGGGATTCAAAATCGATCAATGGGTTCCACGAGTCATAGTCAACCGCATCGTCGGCGCAAATCCAGGTACCATCGGGATCGTTGATCACCAACGTCGGGTCGTTCATCGAGTCGGCGGCGACGAAATAGATGCGCAGCAAAGCGGAATTAAAGTCACTCTCTTCGTAGTACAGGTTCACATCGGGAGCCGAGGCGACATAACCCAGGCAGTCGCCGCCGAATTCCGAATAAACATCGACCGTTCCCCCGGCGATCATATCGACCGCGTAGGGGTCAGGGGTAAATCCCGATTCCAGGCTGTGGTCGCCAAAAGCGGCGGGCAGCGACCAGTCCATCCCGGTCGTGCCGCCGGTGCCAGCGCTGCCGCCCACGTCCTCCGGCCCGATCTCCATCTCGTCGGTAATGTAGAGCGTCCCGGAGATATTCTCATTGGCGTAGATGCTCCCCACCCAGATATCGATCACGCCGCCGCTGGCGGGATAGAGATCGACGTTCGGGTTGTAGCCCCAGAAATCGTCATTGCAGTGCCAGGCAGCGTTTGCATCGCTGATGATCAGCGTCGTATCGGCGTCGGGATCGTCGGCAACGAAGAAGAAGCGGAGGGGGATGTTCATCCCGCCCCACGAGAGCCGGAAGTCGGGCGGCGCGGCGGCATACCCGGCGCAGCCGTCGATATAACCGGCATCGACCGGCCCGCCGGAGACCAGCCCGACGCTGAACGGGTCGGGGAGGAAGTTGTTCTCAAGCTCGACATAGCCGTAAGTCGGCCCGGCGGTGTAGTCAAGCTCGGTCGGGACGGCGGTTGGCACCGGGGTCAAGGTCGCGGTCGGCACCGGCGTGGGCGCAGGCGCAAAAATCTGGCGGCCTCCCCGCGCGCCGCGCAGCAGCAGGATTCCCCCGACGACCATACCTAGCACGGCAACCAGCCCGATCAGCCCCAGGCAGCCCCACAGCCAGGGGTTTGCCCGCCGCTTCACTTCGGGGGTGATCACCGCCTGCTCGACAGCCGGGACGAATGGAGTCGCCGCCGCCTGTGGGGTCGCTGGCCGCACCACTTTTCGCGGAATTGGCGCAGTCATTGCGTCGGTCGCATAGGTATTGAAATCCACCGCTTCGGCACCGGCTGGCTGCTGACCCTCGACCACCGCTTTCAGGTCGGCGGCAAGCTGACCCGCCGTCTGGTAGCGTTTGGCCGGGTCCTTCGCCAGCGCGGTGTCGATCACCTTTTTCATCGCTTCGGGAAGGCCGGAGCGGAACTCGTGGACGTTGGGGATCGGGGCGCTGATGTGGGCCATCAGGGTGCCCATCGGGGTATCGGCGCTATAGGGGGTCTGCCCGGTGATCATCTCGAACAGGGTGACGCCAAGCGCGTACACGTCGAGCAGGTGCGGGATGTGACCTTCCCGGCTGACCTCCGGCGCGATATAGCCCGGCGTGCCGATGATCCCGCTGCCGGTCAGCGCCAATGTCGATTCGCTGACCTTCGCGATCCCGAAGTCGGCTAAATAGGCGTGGCCGCGCTCGTCGAGCAAAATGTTGCTGGGCTTGAAATCGCGGTGGGTGATGCCCTGTTCATGGGCAAAATCGAGCGCCGATGCCATCTGCTCGACGATGCTGACGATGTCTTTCAGCGGCAGACCTTCCGGCGATTTCTTGATCCGGTCGCTGAGGCTGCCGCCGGTCAGGTAGCGCATGACGATGTAGGGCTGGCCGTTTTCCTCGCCGAAGTCATAGACGGGGAGAATCGAGGGGTGCTCAAGCCGGGAGATGACCTGCACCTCGCGGTTGAAACGCGCCAGGAAGGTCGCGTCACGGGTCAGGTGGGAGGGCATCACCTTGATTGCCACCTCGCGCCCCATCGAGGGCTGGATGGCGCGGTAGACGTTCGCCATGCCGCCCCGCCCGATCTCCTCGATCACCCGGAATTTACCAATCGTTTTGCCGCTCAGGTCACTCATCGCTGCCACTCCTGGCACTGCGTTGTACGGACTGCCTGCTGATGTATGGGTCAGTATAGCCGTCCTGAACGTAAATGGAAAGCAAAGAATCGATCCACAGATTCGGGGATTCAGTCCACAGATGACACAGATGCCACAGATATTTTTTGTTGTTGAGTGGGTTGGGTTTTGACTTGCGGCAGGTGTGTTTAGCGGATGAGGGGGATTCGATCCGCGAATTGCGCGAATTACGCGGATTTATAGCTCTTGTGGAGCTTCGTCGATTGAAACTTGGGGCAGATGTGGTCAATGTGCGGGAGGATTCGATCCACAGATGACACAGATGGTTTGTCTTGCTATATTCACTCACTTGTTGCTGTTTAACAGGGGGCCTACCGGGTGTCCCCGCCGGGCAAGCAGCGCCGCTGCCCCGGCCTTGCGCAGCATCAGGCGCTGACTCTGCTCGACGAGGCTGTTTAACTCTTCCTGTTCAGGTTCGCCAAGCGTTCCCTTTGAATTTTCTCATTCTAACGTTTTGGGTAGGTAAACAGAAATGAGGCAGTATTGACTGAAAAAGTCTCGCTGAAGACCCAGCCAATATGCCTCAACGAAATTGTACCAAAATCAAGACAGAAGCGACAAAGACCAGCAAGAGGATCTGCATACCGGTCAGCCGAGAAGAGTACGACAAGATGATGAACGATACGCAGTATTTTCGCACTAAGGCGTCGCGTCAAAATAACATGATCAAATTTACTATCATGCAGGCAAGATACGATAGTTCCAATCGCCATGAAAGTCGGCAGGTATTAAGTTGACCCTGGCCAGTTCATCATCAGTCACTTTGATGCCGGTAGGATAAGTTCCTGTGTCGAGTTCGGCCTGTATTCTCAATCCCTGTAGAGTCGAAGTAGCTGCAATCAGGTTAAGGATGACGTCAAGACTAACCAGCGGTCGACCGCGCCAGTTCTGGGTGATGTGACAAAACATGCGATGTTCAATCTTGTTCCATTTGCTGGTTCCAGGTGGGAAATGACAAACCTGAATAGGGATATCCAGAAAGGTTGCCAACATCTGCAAGGCTACCTTCCACAAACGACAACGGTTCCCATTACTACCGCCCCCATCGGCTGTGATCAGAAGTTCGCTGGCCTGGCGATGATATTCCAGTCCCATTTTGCACCACCAGCGCCGGATAGTCTCGGTTGCAAACTGAGCTGTATCGTGGTTGGTGCCGACACTCACCCAACCTTGATTCTGGGCAATATCATAGACCCCATAGGGGATAGCTTTACCCAAGTCTTTGTTCATAAAGTCGTGCATCAACACTTCGATGGGCTCTCCCTGCGGTTGCCATTCGCGCCCCTTGTTGCTGAATTCGCCAACCAATTCTTTCTTTTTCGTATCCACCGAGATCGCCGGTTGACCTCGCTGTTGGAATTCCTGCACCCTATCATTGATGTACTCAAACTGAGCGTTCCGATCCGGGTGTTCCGTCCCTTCTTTGACCTTGCGTGTCCTTTGCAGACTGTAGTCCGCCGCCCGCAGCAATTGTCTGACGCTGCTGGCACTCACCGGATGCCCCTGTTGGGTCAGTTCATGCGCCAGGCGCTCCAGGGCTTCCAGCAATCCTGGGTCGAGGTCGGTCAAACGCTTGCGCCCACCTCCTTCTCTGCGCACTCGCTCGCTGATCTCAAGGCTCGGATCGGCTTCACGCTCAGACAACTCTGCCAGTCCCTTGCG
>DAOUES010000241.1:0-18991 GCA_034430335.1 Anaerolineae bacterium
TGGGAATCGACCTGGGACGAATACGTCGACCGGGAACCGCAGCTTCTCATTTTGTTTGACGGCGTTGAGTATCTGCGCATGTACGCCGCTCAACCCGCTGCAAATCAATATCCCACCGTGACTGTTGACAGGGGTTGGCAGGGACTCTTAATCATCGCCTGGGTATGGACGGGAGTCCTGGCTGCCGGGATTGCCTGGGCA
This sequence comes from Anaerolineae bacterium, assembly GCA_034430335.1. Lineage (GTDB taxonomy): Bacteria > Chloroflexota > Anaerolineae > Aggregatilineales > UBA3940 > JAFGOY01. The sequence goes on from DAOUES010000241.1 coordinate 202, forward strand.
CTGCGGCATTTGCGCAGGGAGCAGCAGACAGCGCCGGGTTGATCGCCGGTCGATCCGCCGACTGTCGTGTCTCGATATACTCGTGGTATGCTGGATAGCGAACTAGTCAGGGAGGAAAACATGACTGCCATAATACTGGATGGCCGGGCCATCGCTAAACGTATTCAGGATGAGATCGCCGCCGAAGTCGTCAGGATGAAAGAGAAGCATGGTAAAGTCCCCGGCCTTGCAGCGGTCATCGTTGGCGATGATCCGGCCTCGCAGATGTACGTCAAGATGAAGCGCAATCGCTGCGCCGAAGTAGGCATCGAATCGTTTTTACACGAGCTTCCGGCCAGCGCCACTCAGCAGGAACTGGAAGACCTGATCGCCGAATTGAACGCCGACCCGCGAGTCGACGGCATCCTGGTGCAGCTCCCGATCCCCGACCATATCGAGGAGGAGGCCGCACTGAGGGCTATCGACCTGAGTAAAGATGTCGACGGTTTCCACCCGATCAATGTTGGCCGCCTGACGATGAAAGGTCGCGATCCGCTCTACCTGCCTGCCACCCCGTATGGATGTATGGTACTGCTGCGTGAAGCCGAAACGCTGGTCGATGGTTTCCAGATCGAGGGGAGCCGCGCCGTCGTATTGGGGCGCAGCAATATCGTCGGGATGCCGATGGCCCTGCTGCTGATCCACGCCAATGCGACCGTCACCGTCGTTCACAGCCGCACCAGAGATATTCCCTCGATTGTCGGAGAAGCCGACATCGTGATCGGGGCGATGGGCCGCCCGGAGATGATCAAAGGGGAGTGGTTCAAAGAAGGGGCGGTCGCCATTGATGTCGCCACTGTCAAAGTTGATGACCCCACAGCCAAGAAGGGTTACGTCTGGAAGGGCGACTTCGAGTACGATAAGGCAGTAGAACGAGTCGCGGCGATCACGCCTGTGCCGGGCGGCGTTGGCCCGATGACCATCGCTATGCTGCTCAAGAATACTCTGACCAGCGCCCAGAGATCAATCGGCTCCATGTAGGAATCGCGTTACCCGTTTGTGCGAAAAAGCGCAAAATCATAGTAAATGCTCGAATCCCACCATATACTATAGAGTATCGGAGTGACCGCGATTATTAACCGTTTGAGCCTCACTCAGATTAAAAACCTCGACCCTGGCCGGAGGCTGCGATAACTGGCGAAGACTGACTGATCCGCAACAAAATCGGTGGCAAGGAGGCGTTATGTCTACCATTTTGATCCGCCACATACACACACTCGTTACTATGGATGCGGAACGCAGAGAAATCCCTGACGGCGGCATCTTCATCCGCGACAACGTGATCGAGCAGGTCGGGCCAACCGGCCAACTACCTGCCACTGCGGATCAGGTCATCGATCTGAACGGGCACATCGTCCTGCCTGGGTTAGTCAATACCCACCATCACTTTTACCAGACCTTGACCCGCGCCTTACCCGCCGCCCAGGATGCAAATCTGTTCAACTGGCTCAAAACGCTCTACCCGGTCTGGGCCAACCTGAATGGTGAGGCGATCTACATCTCCGCACTGGTCGCAATCGCCGAGATGATGCTCACCGGCTGCACGACCTCCTCCGATCATCTCTACATCTATCCCAATGATGCGCTGATCGACGACGAAATCCGGGCGGCGCAGGAGATCGGGCTGCGCTTCCACGCCGCGCGCGGATCGATGAGCCTGGGCGAAAGCAAGGGCGGGCTGCCCCCTGACCGGGTGGTGGAGAACGAGGAGGATATCCTCGAAGACTGCCGCCGGGTGATCGAGCAGTACCACGACCCCGATCCCTATGCCATGCTGCGCGTGGTGCTCGCTCCCTGTTCACCGTTCTCGGTGACTTCCGACCTGATGCGCGAATCGGTCAAAATGGCGGAAGAGTACGATGTCTGCCTGCATACCCATCTTGCCGAGACTCTCGACGAGGAGCAGTTCTGCATCAAGTTGTTTGGCAAGCGTCCCGTCGAATATATGGAGGAACTGGGCTGGATCGGTGATAGGGTCTGGCATGCCCACTGCGTCCATATGAGCGAACGCGAGATCGAGTTGTTCGGGCGGACCGGTACAGGCGTCGCCCACTGCCCCGGCAGCAATATGCGGCTGGCGTCGGGCATCGCGCCGATCAAGCAGTTGTTGGCGCAGGGCGCTCCGGTTGGCCTCGGCGTCGACGGATCGGCCAGCAACGACGGCAATCACCTGATCGGCGAGGCGCGCCTGGCGATGCTCTTGCAGCGTGTGCAGGGCGATCCCGCCGGACTGACCGCCCGCCAGTCGCTCGAAGTCGCCACGCTGGGCGGGGCCGGTGTGCTGCGCCGGGATGATATCGGGTCATTGGAGCCGGGCAAAGCCGCCGACCTGATCGCGATCAATCTCAACCGCCTCGAATATGCCGGGGCGCTCCATGATCCGGTCGCGGCGGTGGTGTTTTGCGCACCGGTCAGGGTTGACTGGTCTATGATTAATGGCAGGGTAGTCGTTGAGGAAGGTCAATTGACGACGATTGATATTGGCCCTATCATCGAACGACACAACGAGATCGCGCGTATGATGGTGGACGGAGAGTGACGGCCATGTCACGGACGATCATCAAGGGCGGAACGGTTGTCAGCGCGAAGGAAGTGATCGCCGCTGACGTTGTCTTTGAAGCAGGGCAAATCGTGGAAGTCGCTCCTGCGGCTGATATCGGGCCGCAGGATACCATCATCAATGCCGCCGGGCTGCTCGTCCTCCCCGGCATAATCGACGCCCATACCCATATTCAACTCGATACCGGCATCTATAAAACCGACGACGACTGGCTCGTCGGCAGCCGGACGGCGGCGGCGGGCGGCGTGACCACCGTCGTCGACTTCGCCACACAGTTCCCCGGCCAGACCTTCGACGAGGCCGTCGATAACCGGCTGGCCGAGGCAAAACCCTCGATCATTGATTACGCCTTACACTGTATGGTCACCGAATTTCCCATCGGGGCGGAAGCGTCGCTCCAGACCCTGATCGACCGGGGCCTGCCCAGCCTGAAGATTTATACGACCTATCGCCCCAATTACTACATGGACGACGCAACCATCCTGCGCCTGATGGCCGAATCGGCGCGGATCGGCGGACTGGTGATCATCCACGCCGAGAACGATGCCATCGTCGGCGAGGCGACCGGTCACCTTGTGCAGACCGGGCAAACCGGCTGGCAGTTCCACGCGCAGGCGCGGCCCGCGCTCGCCGAGCAGGAAGCGGTCAATCGCATCCTGTTCCTTGCGGAAGCGGCCAATGCCCCCGTCTATATCGTCCACTGCACGACCGGGCGCAGCATCGAACTGGTTGCCGAAGCCGCGAGTGCCGGTCAGCCTGCATGGTGTGAAACCTGCCCACAGTATCTCCTTTTTGACGAACGTGTTTACACCGGAGATCACCCCGAACATTACATCCTCCAGCCGCCGATCCGTCCCGAAGGCGAGCCTGAAAAAGTCTGGAAGCTTGTCGAAGATGGGGCGGTCAGCGTCATCTCGACCGATAGCTGCGACTATACCATCGAACAGAAACGAGAATTCGCCGAGTTCACCAAAACGCCCGGCGGCTTGCCCGGAATCGAAACTCTGCTGCCGCTGGTTTATACCTATGGCGTCGACGCCGGGCGGATCGCGCTGACCGATCTCTGCCGGATGCTCGCCGAGAACCCCGCCCGCCTGTTCGGGCTGGCTCCGCGTAAGGGCTTCCTGACTCCCGGCAGCGATGCCGACATCGTGCTTTACGATCCCAAACCTGAAAAGATTATCCATCACGAAGACCTGCACTATCTTTCAGGATACAGCCCTTACGAAGGGTTAAAGGTAAAAGGCGAGGTGAAAGCCACCATCTCGCGGGGAACGGTCGTTTACAGGGACGGGCAGATCACCGGGGAGGCGGGGCGCGGTCAATTTGTGCCCGGCGATCCGTTTAAGGTGAGCAAACTCGATTGATAATAGAGTACCCAAAGGAGGGGGTTATGGATCGTGTGGAACGGATTAAGATTGCACGCGGGGATGCTCCCGCCGATTTGCTGTTGAAGAATGCCAATCTCGTCAACGTGTTTACCGGCGAGGTTTACAGGACCGATATCGCGATCAGCAGTACAACGATTGTTGGGCTTGGCGATGGGTACGAAGCAGCGGAGACGGTCGATCTGGAGGGTAAGTTTGTTGCCCCCGGTTATATCGATGCCCACGTTCATATTGAAAGCTCGATGTGCATTCCTTCGGAATTCGCCGGGGCGATCCTGCCGCATGGCGTCACCTCGGTGGTGACCGATCCGCATGAGATCGCCAACGTGCAGGGAATCGAGGGCATACAATATATGCTGGATGAATCCGAAGGAATCCCATTGAGTGTTTTTGTGATGGTTTCTTCGTGTGTGCCTGCTACCCATATGGAAACAGCCGGGGCCGCTCTCGAAGCCGCCGACATTGCGCCGCTGCTCGATCACCCGCGTGTGATTGGGCTGGCCGAGGTGATGAATTTCCCCGGCGTCATCTTTGGCGATCCGGGCGTGATGGCTAAACTCGACGCCTTCGAGGGGAAGGTGATCGACGGGCACAGCCCCGGCCTGACCGGTAAGCAGCTCAATGCCTACGTCGCCGCCGGGATCATGTCGGATCACGAATGCACGACGCCCGGCGAAGCGCTCGAAAAACTGCGCCTGGGGATGACCATCCTCATGCGCCAGGCGACCAACGCCCAGAACCTTCTCAACCTGCTCCCGGCAGTGACACCAGAGAATTATCACCGGGTCTGCTTCTGCACCGATGATCGCCAGCCCTCCGATTTGATCGACGATGGATCAATCGACCACATGGTGCGCATGGCTGTCGACGCGGGCCTCGACCCCGTGCGGGCGATCCAGATGGGGACGATCAACACGGCCCGATACTTTGGTCTCGACGACCGGGGGGCGATTGTTCCGGGGCGTCGCGCTGACCTGTTCATCTTCTCCGATCTGCAAAAACCGGTCCCGGAGATTGTCTACGCGGGCGGTGAAGTCGTCGCCCGTGATGGCAAGATGACGGCTAAGAAGATGCAAAAGTCGGCTGCCGCCGCCGAGAATACGATGCACGTCAAATGGGAAGCGGTCGATTTCGCCATTCCTGCCGGTGGTTCGCAGGCCCGCGTGATCGGCAGCATTCCTAACCAGGTGTTTACCGAGAACCGCGTCGAGGACGTGAAAGTTGTCGATGGTCTGGCCGTCGCCGATGTCGAACGGGACATCTTGAAAATGGCAGTCATCGAGCGCCACAAGGCGACCGGTAATATCGGACTGGGCTTCATCCAGGGAATCGGGTTGAAGCGTGGGGCGATTGCCGGAACCGTCGCCCACGATCATCACAACCTGGTTGTGATCGGCGCTGACGATCAGAGCATGATGGCCGCCGCGAAAGCAGTCGCCGGGATGGGCGGCGGACTGGCAGCGGTGGACGGTGACCGGGTGCTGGCGGAGCTTCCTTTGCCGGTCAGCGGCCTGATGTCTGACCAGCCGGTAGCCGAAGTCCGGCAGGCAATGGATGCCCTGCTGGAAGCGGCGGAGCAGTTGGGATCGCCGCTGCATGACCCGTTCATGGCGATGAGCTTCATGGCCTTAGAGGTGATTCCCAGTCTGAAACTGACCGATGTCGGGCTGGTCGATGTCGATCAGTTCAAGGTTGTAGAGTTATTCGTAAGTTGACGAAAGTGATCGGTTGAGAGACTCTTTCGAAAATTTAATTCTAGGAGATTATAGACATGCGTAGTTTTGCAGGCCGTGACATCCTTTCTTTGAGGGAATTCGAACGTAATGAGTATTTCCGCGTTTTCGAGATCGCCGATCAGGTGGAGCCTCATGCGCGCAACCGGCACAACGGCGATCTGCTCCAGCACAAAACGCTTGTGACCGCCTTCTACCAGCCCAGCACCCGCACCCGCCTGGCGACCGAGGCCGCGATGCACCGCCTGGGCGGGCACGTCACCGGTTTCTCGGATGCCAAGATGACCCGCGCTGGTGACTTCTACCAGGAGGGCATTCAGGACACCGTGCGTATGCTGGAATGCTACGGCGATGTGATCGCCATGCGTCACTTTCAGCAGGGCGCACCCGCCGAAGCCGCCAGGCACGCCAGCGTCCCGGTGATCAACTGCGGCGACGGCTGGGGCGAGCATCCCACCCAGGTGCTCACCGACATGATGACCATCTACCGCGAGCGTGGCACGCTCGATGGCCTCACCTGGATATTGATCGGCGATATGCGGATGCGCACCATGCACTCCATCAGTTATGCGTTGAGCCAGTTCGATACTAAGGTGTACGTCATCGCGCCTGATGAGATGTACTTCCTCCCCGAATTCGCCGATGAGATCACCGATAGGGGCCTCAACTGGGAGCGCAAGGAACACATCGACCAGGTGGTGGGTGAAGCCGACGTGATCTACATGGAACCGGTCGTTCAGCCCGACTACACCAAGTCCCGCGACGAGCGTACCGGCGATGTCGGCCTCACGCCGCCCAACTACCAGGTGACCAAGAAACTTTTATTCGAGAAGGCCAAAGCCGATGCCATCGTCCTGCATTCACTGCCGCGCATGGACGAACTGACCCCCGATGTCGACACCACCCGCCACCAGCGCTACTGGGTGGAAGCCTACAACGGCGTCCTGATGCGCATGGCGCTCCTGGCCCTGGTCCTGGGCGCGGTCGAATAAGCAGCACGGAGGAATACGATGCAGAGCTACCTGGCCGGTCGTGACATGATCACGACCCAGGAATTTACCAGAGACGAGCTTGAGACGATCTTCGACGTGGCCTTCGATCTCAAGCGTAAACGCGCGCTCGGCGAGCCGCACGCCTACCTGCGAGACAGGGTGCTGGCGATGCTGTTCTTTTTCTCCAGCACACGGACGCGGGTCAGCTTTGAGGCGGGGATGGCCCAGTTGGGCGGCCACGCCGAGTTCATCGACAGCCGGACGACGCAAATCTCTCACGGCGACACCGGCAAGGAGATCGGCGAGATCATCGGGCGCTACTGCGACGGGATCGCCATCCGCCAGTGCGACTGGGGGATCGGCAATGCCTATATTCGCGGCGTGGCCGAGGCCAGCCGCGTGCCGGTTCTCAACATGCAGTGCGACTACTTCCATCCCTTCCAGGCACTGGCCGACATGATGACCATCTTCGAGCGTTTCGGGCGCAGCCCGCGCGGGAAGACGATCAACGTGTCTTATGCCTACGCATCGAGCTACCAGAAGCCGATGTCCGCCCCGCAGAGCCTGATCCTGCTGGCGACCCGCTACGGGATGAACGTCCGCCTGACCCGCCCGCCGGAATTCAAGGTCATGCCTGATATCGTCGATCAGGCGGCTGAGAACGCCCGCAAAGCCGGAGGCAGCTTCGAAGTGCTCGACGACTTCGATGCCGGGTTCGAAGGGGCCGACGTCGTCTATCCCAAGAGCTGGGGGGCGATGCTGACAACGACCGACAACGATGAGTCGGCGGAAATCTCGAAGCAGTACACCGACTGGATCACCGATGCTCGCCGGATGGCCCTGACCAACGAGGGCGAGGGCGTCTACATGCACTGCCTGCCCGCCGACCGCAATATCGAGGTGACCGACGAAGTGATCGATGGCCGGTGGAGCGCGGTGTATGACGAAGCAGAGAACCGCCTTCACGTCCAGAAAGCGGTCATGGCCTTAACCATGCGCTGAACAGCGCTTCCGGTCGGCACTATACTGGGGTCAAAAACATGAACAAGACACAACAGAAGCTGGCCGTCGTCGCAATCGGGGGAAACTCGCTGATCCAGGATAAGACCAAGCCCGATCTTCGCCATCAATGGGATGCGGTTCGTGAAACCATCACCCATCTGGTTGATATGATCGAGCAGGGTTGGAACCTGGTGATCACGCATGGCAATGGGCCGCAGGTCGGTTTTATCCTGCGTCGTTCCGAACTGGCTGCCAATGAAGTTCATACCGTCCCGCTCGATATCATCGGGGCGGATACGCAAGGTTCGATTGGGTATATGCTTCAGCAAACGCTGGAAAACGAGTTCCGGCGTCGAAAGATGGATAACAGACCCATTGCCCTTGTCTCCCAGACGCTGGTCGATGCGGATGACCCGGCTTTCCAGAGGCCGACGAAGGGCATTGGCGGCTATCTGACCGAGGAGCAGGCCGAATATTTTCGCAAAGACGGATGGACGGTAGTGGACGATGCCGGGCGCGGGCTGCGCCGGATGATCGCCTCGCCGATCCCCAAGAAGATCGTCGAGTTGGACGCTGTCAAAGCACTGATCGATCAACACTTCACCGTCATCTGTGTTGGCGGCGGGGGTATCCCGGTCGTCGAAAACTCGAAAGGTGAACTTCGCCAGGCACCGCCTTCGGTCATTGATAAAGACCGGGCCACTGCGCTGCTGGCAATCGGCGTAAAAGCCGATCTATACCTGATCTCGACGGCTGTTGAACGGGTGGCCCTGAATTTCAACCGGCCTGACCAGCGGTGGTTGGACAGCCTGACAATCGACGAGGCGCGTCAATACCTGGCAGAAGGCCACTTCGCCGAAGGGAGCATGAAGCCAAAAATAGAAGCCGTAATCTCATATCTCGAAAACGGCGGTAAACAGGCGTTGATCACCAACCCGGAGAATATCACCCGCGCTCTGGCCGGGGAAACCGGTACGTGGATCGAGCCTGATAACGCATAGGAATGCCAACCTGGATCGGAGGAGGTGAAACAAACCGTAAGCCATACATTTGGGATAAAATGTCTGTTTTTAGAGTATATTCACGAGGAGAAAACCTTAATATGGCTAACCGAAAGCATCTGTTATGGATTGTCGCTTTGGTTCTGGTTGTTCCCTTGATGGTTGGTTGTGCAGGGGGCAAACCTGAAGCCGAGTCCGAGTCAGCTTACCAGATTCCCGATATCGAAGAAGGTAAGTTCAACGTCGCGTTTGTCTATATTGGCCCACATGATGATGGTGGTTGGACACAATCTCACGACATTGGCAGGCAGTATGTCCAGGACAACGTCGATGGTGTCCATACTGCTTATGTCGAAATAGTCGCCGAGGGTGCTGACAGTGAACAGGTCATTCGCTCTCTTGCTCGCAAAGGGTTCGACCTAATCTTCACAACATCCTTTGGTTACATGGACCCCACCGAAACGGTCGCTGGCGAATTCCCCGATATCGACTTTGTCCACATTTCGGGTTACAAGGCGAACGGCACGAACTTTGGAAACCTGTTTGGCGCGATAGAAGACATGAAATACCTGGCCGGTATGCTGGCCGGTTCGCGCGCCAAGCTGGATGGCAATCCGAAGCTGGGTTATATGGCCACCTTCCCCATTCCGGAGGAACTCCGGCTGGGCAATGCGTTTGCCCTCGGCATGAAGGTCACCTGCCCCGAATGTACGCTGGACGTTCGCTGGATCAATACCTGGCATGACCCGGTAATCGAGAAGGAAGCTGCCGCATCGCTGTTTGACGCCGGTGCGCAGGTCGTCTTTACCGGTGCTGACACTCCTGCCAACGCCGATGTGGCCGAGGAAATGGGCAAATGGGGCATTACCTATGACTACTACGGCTCTTGCAAGAGTGATGCCTGCCTGACCGCGCCCTACTGGAACTGGGGGCCGATCTACGCAGACGTTACCGAACGTTCGATGGCCGGTGAGTATGTCGGCGGCTGGGAATACTTCGACGCCAATACCGGCGGCCTGGGTCTCTATGGTTTCATGGAAGGCGAAACCCCGATGCCCGGCATTGCCGATCTGCCCGCCGAAGATGTCCAGCTCGTGAAAGATACCCTCGCCGCGATGCTCGCCGGTGATTTCGACCGCTTCGACGTGTTCAGCGGCCCAATCGTGGACAACCAGGGCAACGAGGTGATCGGGGCAGGCAAGAGCTTTGTCCAGGCCGACCTCGATCAGTTCCCGCCAGGGGCAGAAGGGCTTGAATGCGAGTACTGCATGTACTGGTGGGCTGATGGCATCACCGCCGAATTGCCCGAACTGGAGTAATATGATCTAGCCACAGTCTGTCACTTCTCGTATATTGAGGCTTGTCGACAGAATACCTGTTGGCAGCCTCTTTGCAGCGAATGATCGGCGAAGCCGGGCTGATAACACTCCCGGCTTCGCCAATATACAGTGTTATTCGCAACCCCGAAGGAAGAACTTTATGCCGGAATCACAATATGCAGTGGAAATGAAAGGCATCGTCCGGCGGTTTCCCGGCGTCCTGGCTAATGACAATGTCGATTTCAATCTGCGGACGGGTGAAATACACGCGCTGCTGGGTGAAAACGGTGCAGGCAAAAGCACGCTGATGAATATATTGACCGGACTGTATCGCCCGGATGAGGGTGAGATCAGGGTCAATGGGCAGCGCGTGTATTTCAATTCGCCCAGGGATGCCATCACCGCCGGAATCGGGATGGTGCACCAGCATTTTATGCTGGTACCGTCGCACAGCGTTACCGAAAACATCCTGCTTGGCCTGGATGAGCCGCGCTTCCTGCTCCACCTGCCAAAATATGAGCAAAAGGTCAGGGAGTTGGAAGACCGGTTCAACTTGAAAATCGATCCACAGGCCAAGATATGGCAGCTTTCGGTGGGAGAGCAGCAGCGGGTCGAAATCCTGAAGATGCTCTATCGCGGCGCTTCGGTGCTGATCATGGACGAACCCACTGCCGTGCTTGCTCCCCAGGAGATCGATGGCCTCTTCAAAACTCTCCGCGCGATGGCGGCTGAAGGGAAATCGATTGTCTTCATCAGCCATAAACTCAACGAGGTGCTCGAAATTGCCGACCGGATCACCGTACTGCGGCGGGGTAAGGTCACCGCGTCCGGCATTCTGTCAGGCGAGACAAACCGCACCGAACTGGCCCAGTTGATGGTCGGGCGCGAGGTTCTGTTCAAGCTCGAAAAGAAGGAACAGCCCCCCGGATGCGAAGTATTGATTGTTAAAAATGTCCATGCCCGGAATAACCGGCAGTTGCCAGCGCTGCGCGGTGTGTCGATGCATGTCTGCTCAGGGGAGATCGTCGGCGTTGCTGCGATTGCCGGGAACGGCCAGAGCGAACTCGCCGAAGTGATCACCGGTCTTCGCCCGTGTACGGAAGGGCGGGTGTTGATCGGAGGGAACGAAGTACAGAATCGCTCGGCCCGTGTCTCAATCGACGCTGGCACAGCGCACATTCCTGAAGATCGCACCCATGTCGGTTCAGCGCCCAATCTGAGCGTCACCGACAACCTGATCATGAAAAGCTACCGTAAATCGCCGATCCGCCAGGGCCTGTCGATCAATCAGGCGGTTGCGCAGGAACAGGCCGAGGCGCTCAAGGACGAATACGACATTATCGTCCCGACGATCAAGACCCCGGTCAGGCTGCTTTCCGGTGGAAACTTGCAGCGCGTGATCCTTGCGCGGGAAATCTCAGCCGAACCGGAGTTGATGATCGCGGTTCAACCCACACGCGGGCTGGATGTTGGTGCAATCGAGGGTGTTCAGCATCTCCTGCTGGAACAGCGGGAGGCGGGCGCGGCCATCCTGCTGATCTCGGAAGAACTTGAAGAACTCGTCGCCCTGAGCGACCGTATCTATGTCCTCTATGAAGGAGAAGTCATGGGTGAAGTTTGCAGCAGCGACATTGATACCATTGGGCAGATGATGACCGGCACCCGGCAGAAAGAAATCAGTGCAGAGGCCAAACAATGACGGAAACAACAGCCACCAAACAGCGATCTCTACGAATTCCATTCAGAATACGGCTGGAACAACGGATGTTCATTCCACGCTGGCTTCCAATTGCGTCGTCTTTGGGTGCTGTCGTTGTCGCGCTGATCATTGGCGGCGTCATACTCTGGGCTTCGGGTGGCAACCCATTTCGGTCATATGCCCACGTTTTGAGGGCGGCATTCGGCAACCTCGGTGTTTTCAACGACACCCTGGTCAAAGCCTCGCCGCTGATCATGATCGGGCTGGCCTGCGCCCTGGCTTTCCGAATGCGCCTGTGGAATATCGGCGCGGAGGGCCAGTTCTATGCCGGGGCGTTTGGGGCCAGCGCGGTCGTTCTTATCCCCATCCTGCCGCCGGAAACCCCCGCCTGGATTATGCTGCCCACCATGATGCTGGCCGGGTTTATCGCCGGGGCGCTGTGGGGTTTTGTCCCCGGCTATCTGAAAGCCAAGCTCAACGTAAACGAGATCATCACCTCGCTGATGATGAACTATATCGCCGTCTCCTGGAACAACTACTGGATTTTCGCTCACTGGAATGAGAGCGGCTTCCAGATGTCGCCGACATTCCCAAAAAGCGCCTGGCTTCCGCGCCTAGCCGATTATGCCCGGCAAATCCCCCTTTTTTCTGGTTATACCCTGCACCTGGGGATTGTTCTGAGCCTGCTGATGGTCTTTGTCATCTGGTTCATCCTCTATCGCAGCCGGTGGGGATATGAAATCAGGCTGATCGGCGATAACCCGAAAGCGGCCCAATACGCCGGGATCAACATCGTGCGTAACACCGTCCTGGTCATGATGCTGTCCGGCGGGTTGGCCGGGTTAGCCGGTATGATCGAGATTTCCGGGGTCGTCCACCGCTTCCAGGAAAAAATCTCGCCGGGATATGGTTTTACGGGGATCATCATCGCCTGGTTAGCCAAGCTGAATCCCTTCGCCGTCGTACTCGTCTCGATCCTGTTCGGCGGCCTGATCCTGGCCGGTCGAGAAATCCAACCGTCGGGTATTCCACTCATGCTCCAGGGCATTATTTTGTTTTGCATTATTAGCAGCGAAGTGCTGGTTCGCTACCGGATTCGAATTCGCCGCCGAGGAGACGCATAGCATGGACCTGGTCATTATCCTGCACGCAGGTGTAGCAACCGGTACGGTAATCCTTTTCGCCACGTTGGGTGAACTGATCACGGAACGTTCAGGGGTGATGAACCTCGGCGTCGAGGGAATGATGCTGATGGGTGCGATGGCGGCCTTCAGCGTCGCCAACTCGACCGGCAGCGCGTGGCTGGGGCTTCTTGTGGCGATGTTCGCTGGGGGTTTTCTTGCCATTCTGCATGGGATTGTCGTCATCCAGTTCCGAGCCGACCAGGTCGTCAGCGGGCTTTCGCTTACGTTTCTGGGAACAGGCGTCAGCCTGGTGTTAGGCGAGGGGTTGAGTGAGGCGGGGGGAGTAGCCCTACTGCCTGTTTTTGATATTCCCCTTCTTTCGGCCATCCCGGTGATCGGGCCGATCATGTTTGCCAATCAATCTGTCCTGACCTATTTAAGCTATCTGCTCGTTCCGGCGATCTGGTACTATATCAATCGCACCCGTCCAGGGCTGCATCTCCGGGCGGTTGGCGAATATCCTGCCGCCGCCGATGCGTTGGGGATCAATGTGTTCAGGCAGCGCTATCTATATGTTATTGTCGGTGGGATGCTGTGCGGCCTTGCCGGAGCAGCCCTCAGTCTGGCGATCTCCCCCGGCTGGTTCAGCGATAAGACGACTGCCGGGTTAGGCTGGATCGCGATTGGGCTGGTGATCTTCGCCCAGTGGAACCCCATCCGCGCTGCGCTGGGATCGTTCCTCTTTGGTGCGCTGCGCCGCCTGATCCTCGATATCCAGGGGCCGATGGTCCTGTTCGGTGTGCTGCGCAACCCGTTCTTTTATAACCCGTACCTCGGCTTTTTCCTGCAAATGCTGCCCTATGCCTTTACGATCATCGTTCTGGTGATCGGCTCCCGCGAGGCGATGCGAAAACGCCTGGGTGCTCCGGCAGCCCTGGGTTTGCCCTACGTACGCGGTGAACGCGGGGTTTGATTCGGAGTGCCGAATAGATTCAATTTCACGAAAAGGATGAACCTGTTCAAATGGATCATGTTACCGGATTGAAGTGTACGATCTGCGGAAAAGAATATGCGCCGGGAGAGGTCGAGTATGTCTGTCCCGATCACGGTGACGACGGCAACCTCGACGTGCTGTATGACTACGACCGCATTGCAGACCGGGTGAGTGATGTCGGACTGGCCGATGTTACCGGCATCTGGCGTTACAAGGCGCTGATGCCCATCGACGGTGCTGCGCCTGTTCCACCGCTTGTCGTCGGCGCGACGCCGTTGTACCGTGTGGACAATATTGCCAGACAGATCGGTGCCGGGCAGGTCTGGATCAAAGACGATGGGCGCAATCCGACCGCCTCGCTGAAAGACCGGGCCAGCGCGTTGATCGTCGCCAGGGCCGGGGTCGAGGGCCGAGACCTGGTGACGACCGCCAGCACAGGCAACGCTGCCGCTGCACTGGCCGGGTTAGCCGCCAGCGTCCAGATGCCGACCGTCATCTTCGTGCCTGCCAGCGCACCCCCGGCGAAGATCACCCAACTGCTGGTCTATGGCGCGAACGTGCTGCTGGTCGATGGCACTTACGACGATGCCTTCGATCTGTGCCTGAAAGCCACGCGCAAATATGGCTGGTACTGCCGCAACACGGGCTACAATCCCTATACCGCCGAAGGCAAAAAGACCGTCTCCTATGAAATCTGTGAACAGTTGGCCGACCGGCCTGGGAAGTTCTCCGCGCCCGATACGATCCTGGTCAGCGTCGGGGATGGTAATATCATCAGCGGCGTTCACAAGGGCCTGCGTGATCTGCTGGCCCTGGGCTGGATCGACAAGATGCCGCGACTGATCGGCGTGCAGGCGGAAGGCTCGGCGGCGATGTACAAAGCCTGGAAGGAAGGAATCGATCCTTCGAAGATGGAGCCTATTGACGCCCAGACGGTCGCCGACAGCATTTCCGCCGGTCTCCCGCGTGACCGTGTAAAAGCGATGCGGGCCGTCACCGAAACCGGCGGCGCATATATCACCGTCAGCGATGAGGAGATCATCGCTGCTATCCCGAAGCTGGCCCAGCTATCCGGAGTCTTCGCCGAACCGGCAGCGGCGGCGGCCTATGCCGGGCTGTTGAAGGCCGCCGGGCAGGGGATGTTCTCCGCCGACGAGCGGATCGTCGTCCTGAGCACAGGGAACGGATTGAAAGATATTGCCTCGGCGCAGAAATCGGTGCAGCAGGCTCCGAAGATCGCGCCGGCGCTTGAAGAAGTAGATCGCGTTGTCGGTGAGATAATAAAAGCCTGAGAGGGTATAATAGATTCCCTGGCTATGAGATGTCTTGATGAGAACAGCCGTTGATGAACGATAGCCCTGTCATTTCTATAATCGCCCCTGTTTATAACGAAGCGGGCAACTTACAAGAACTGCATAGACGCATAAGCGATGTCCTTGACCGTTCCGGTGAGACCTGGGAACTGGTCTTTGTCGATGATGGCAGCACCGACGGCTCCGGCAGCGCCGTGCGCGAGTTGTACGATTCGGATCCCGGCCATATTCGTGTTATCTCATTTGCCCGGAACTTCGGCCACCAGATCGCGGTAACCGCCGGGATGGATTATGCTCAAGGACAGGCGGTGATCCTGATCGACGCCGACCTGCAAGACCCACCGGAAATCATCCTCGATATGATTGCGAAGTGGCGGGAAGGCTACGAGGTCGTCTATGCTGTACGGGCAAAGCGCGAAGGGGAATCCTGGTTCAAGCGGACTACGGCATCGCTGTTCTACCGGCTGATGTTCTCGATCACCGATATCAGCATTCCGCTCGATACCGGCGACTTTCGCCTGATGGATCGCAAAGTAGTCGATGCCGTTCTCTCGATGCGCGAGCGGCACCGGTTCATCCGGGGGATGGTCAGTTGGGTTGGGTATCGGCAAACGGGGATCGAGTATACGCGCCGCGAACGCTATTCCGGTGAGACGAAGTATCCTCTGAGTAAGATGCTGCGCTTTGCCTGGGACGGTATTACCGGTTTCTCCTACTTCCCGCTTCAACTGGCTACCTACCTGGGATTTGCTATCGCGGCTTTAAGTGGCATTGCAATTTTGCTCGTGATCTACCTGCGGGCATTCACCAGCGCCAAACCGCTCGAAGGCCAGGCCACCACGCTGATCATGGTGCTTTTCCTGGGGAGCGTTCAATTGATTTCCCTGGGTATCATTGGCGAATACCTGGGGCGCATTTACAACGAAGTAAGAGGCCGTCCGCTGTATATCGTTCGTGAAATGCATGGTATCGATGCTCCGCCAGAAGGCGAACGACGGAGATCAAGGTGAAGGGTACGTATCGGTTCATTGAGGAGAGAGACGTATGTCTGACGATAAGAAAACAACCAACTCCCTGCTCGACCAGCACAAAGCCGCGCTGTCGGAATATCGCAAATGGGATGAGAAGGTCAAGATGCTGCTCAAAGGGAGACGGGTCAAAGACCTGACTCACAAAGACATGGCCGCTTATCAGGAAGCGGCCCGGAAAAGGGATACGGCTTATGACCAGATGCGCCATTTCGAGCGCGTCCTGCTGGATGACATCCCCGGTGCGGCGACCGGCCAGTTTCCCCACCTCGATCTTCCCGGCTCGAACACCGAATCGTAAAGCGCACCAACCTGTGTTCCCTACATTCACTACCAGATTGAGACCGAGGAGTAATGAAAACTAATGTCTGAACAAAGAATCATAACCGGCCCAACTTTTGACGAGATGCTCCACCCGGAGAAAATCGATCCGGATATCCGGGCCAAAGCGCTGCGTATGATGGAGGAAGACCCGCTCGATCCGATCAACCTGTTCAACATCACCTGGAAGGACGCAAACAACAAGATTCACTATCACGTCCTCCCCAAAGAACTGACCGGCGTCAATGCCAATATCGTCGTGCTGCACAGCGTCCACTTCCCGACGCGCAGCCACAAGGTCGGCGCGACCTATTCGGTGTTGATCGAGAAAGAACTCTACGGCGAAGTTGACCCTGCCATACATAAACTCGTCTGGCCGTCGACCGGCAACTACGGGATCGGCGGCGCATTTGTCGGCTGCCGGATGAACTTCGACAGCATTGTCGTCCTTCCCGCCGAGATGAGCCGTGAGCGGTTCGAGTACATCGAGCGCCTGGGGGCGCGGGTAATTGCCACGCCCGGCTGCGAGAGCAACGTCAAGGAAATCTACGACAAGACCTGGGAACTCCGCGAAGACCCGAACGTGCGGGTGCTCAACCAGTTCGAGGTGATGGGCAACTACCGCTTTCACTATTATGTGACCGGCAACACGATGATCGAACTGGCCGCCGAACTGCAAAAGAAGGGGATCGGCAACGGGAAGATCGCCGCGTATACGTCCGCGATGGGGTCTGCCGGTACGATTGCCGCCGGTGACCGGATGAAGCAGGTCTGGCCCGATCACAAGATCGTCGGTCTGGAGCCAATTCAGTGCACGACGCTTTACAACAATGGTTACGGCGGGCATCGCATCGAGGGAATCGGCGATAAGCACGTCACCTGGATACACAACGTCTTCAACATGGATGCGATCATGGCTATTGACGATATGGAGACCGTGCGCGGCCTTGCGCTGCTGACCGACCCGGTCGGTAAAGAGACGCTCGTCAAACGGTTCGGCGTCCCCGGAGCCGATGTCGAGGCGATGAGCCAGTTCTTCGGCATTTCCAGCGTGTGCAATGTGCTTGGGGCGATCAAGACGGCCAGGTATTACGAGATGGGCGAAGATGATGTGATCGTCACCATCTGCACCGACGCCATCGACCGCTACCACTCGGTGATGGAATGGCTGGAAGGTGAAGAAGGCAGGATGGACGAAACGCTCGCTGCCTACCGGCTCGGCCAGACCTTCCACGGCCAGAAGACCGACTATATCTCGGAAGGCACCCGCGAATCACGCGAGCGCTGGCACAACCTGAAGTACTACACCTGGGTCGAGCAGCAGGGCAAGACCGTCGAAGAACTGGATGCTCAACGCGATCCCGAATGGTGGCAGCAGCACCAGCATATGGTGCAGGAAATCGACGAGAAGATCATCGCCTATCGTAAAGAAAACCATATTCATGGTGAATAGTCGATAGAATGTTTGATGTATCCTGAAGACCGCGTCCTGGTGGGCGTGATGCCCGATCCGAAAGACCTGGAACGTGCACGGGACCTGCACTGGTATCGTGTGCCCCAGAAGCACGCGCCGAATGGGATACATGCCGAGTATGTGGCTTTCTACTTCACCAAGAAGTTTGGTGAAGACCTTCGTTGGGCCATTCATAACTATGCGCGGCGCACCGGACACGAACTGGTGCGCCGTATCGATCTGCTGCCCGGCGAACCCGATCACCCGCGCGCCCAGGAACGCTACTATAAGCTTCAGTTGGGGCCGCTGAGAGAGAAAATACCGCCCATCGCGAGTCTGCGCTGGCGGCGGATCACATTCATCCAGACGACATGGGATCGCTTTGTATCGGCGCGGGAAATCAATGACCTGTTCAGCAGCAGCGACCAGTTTGTCGACCGGGTCTACCACGCTTTGAAGATGCGTGGCATTCAGCCTGAGCGCGAGGTCGAGTACCGGGAAGGGAACTCACACTATACGGTCGATCTGCTTGTTCCCTGTAAGGAGGGGGCGGTCGTCATTTCGTCTCGCGCCGAACGTCCATCGGCCTCGCTTGTCCTGGGTGGCAATGAACTTGTCGATATCGAGGCGGTTCATACTGCCATCGAACGGCGGGGCGGGCCGTTGATGATCGATGCCGCACTGTGAGGTTCTATAGGAGCCAGCCATGAACGATCCGTTGTTAATCACAAATGGTACGGTCGTAACCTGGGAAGACGATGCCGACCTCATCGAAGATGGTGCCGTCTATACCGAAGCAGGCAAGATCGTCGAAGTCGGCAAAG
>DAOUES010000242.1:0-13501 GCA_034430335.1 Anaerolineae bacterium
GTTTCTGCCAGTTGGGGCCGTAGTCGTTGGGCCGCTGCAAAATGTTGGCATCCTCCAACTGTGCGGTCAGGTCGGGGGTCAGGTAGAACCAGTAGGCGGTCGTCTCGAAGGACTGCTCCGGCAGGTCGATCCGCCCGAAGCCGAGCGTCTCGTGCGTGTAGCGCTTGACGATCCGGTAGCTGCTGGCGCGGGAGGTCACCAGCACCCGCCCGTGCGCTTTGACGCAGTCACCGGCCAGCGCGGATTCGCTCTCTTCTTCGATGTCGACCGCCGTCGTCGTCGACGACTGGGTGTAGTAATCGACTTCGGCCTGCCGCGCGACAGCCAATCCCTGCTCCCAGTCCAGTTCCTCGATCAGGTACTGCTTCCCCTCGTGGAGATAAACAGCCCCCTCGTAAACCAGGATCGGCGCGCTCTGGCGGTCGATCTCGCCGATCACCTCCGGGTCATCACCGCTGTGATCCTGGATCACGATCACGTCGGGGCCGCTGGTGCGCAGGCTCAGGTCGGCGGCGGGATAAGCGTCGTCGACCCAGCGGTACATCCCCCCGCTGTGATGCACTTCACCGCCCTCCGACAGCATATCGAGGATCACCGCCGCCTCGTCGAACTCGCCGAAAGGCTCGCCATCTTCGAAGGGCAGTTCATAGGCCGCGCAGCGCAGGTGCCCGACCAGGATCACCAAGTTGTCGGGGTTGATCAGCGCGTGCTCCGGCGGGTGTTCGAAGAGGTAGCGGGGATGGGTGATGATGTACTGGTCGAGCGGCGCAGCGGAGGCGATCATGACTCCTGCCGACACGTCGGCCCGCCGACCGGCCCGCCCGAACTGCTGCCACGTGCTGGCAATCGTTCCCGGATACCCGGCCAGAACTGCTGCCCCCAGCGCGCCGATATCGACGCCGAGTTCGAGGGCATTGGTCGCCACCACCCCGCGCACCGAACTGTCCCGCAGGCCCTGTTCGATGGCCCGCCGTTCGAGCGGCAGATAGCCGCCCCGGTAGCCGCGAACCGTCTCCGGGTCACGTCCCCGCTGCTCGACCTCGTCCCGGACGTAGCCGAGCAGCACTTCGGTCGTCAGGCGGGCGCGGGCAAAGACGATTGTCTGCGTGTCGCTTGCCAGGAACCGCCCGGCGACGCGGCGCGTTTCGAGCGTATAGCTGCGGCGCAGGCCAAGCTTCTCGTCGATCATCGGTGGGTTGTAGAGGATGATGTGCTTCTCACCCTGGGGCGCGCCGTCGTCGTCGACCAGCGTGACCGGGGCTTCGATCAGGCGTTCGGCCAGCTCGTCCGGGTTGGCGATGGTAGCACTCGTGCAGATGAAGATCGGGTCACTGCCATGAAACCGGCAGATGCGCCGCAGCCGCCGCAGGACGTTCGCCATGTGGCTGCCGAATATCCCCCGGTAGGTGTGGACTTCGTCCAGGACGACGAGTTTCAGGCTGGCAAAGAAATCGGCCCAGCGGGTGTGATAGGGCAGGATGCCGGTATGGAGCATATCGGGATTCGAGAGGATTATCCCCCCTGACCGCCTGATCCCGGCCCGGCGGCTTTGAGGTGTGTCGCCGTCGTAGACACTGGCCGGGATCGGCGTATCGGGGTCGAGCGCCTCGGCCAGCGAGCCGAGCGCCGCCGCCTGATCCTGGGTCAGCGCTTTGGTTGGGAACAGATAGAGCGCGGTCGATGAAGGATCGTGGAGCAATGCTTGCAGCGCCGGGAGGTGATAGGCAAGCGATTTCCCGGAGGCCGTCCCGGTGACCAGCACCACGTTTTGACCGGCCAGCGCCGCTTCAATCGCCTGGGCCTGGTGGCTGTACAGCGGTGCCATATCCAGGCGGCGGATCAGATCGACCAGCCGCCGGTCAAGTGCAGCGGGAAACTCGGCGTAGCGGGCCGGTTTCGCCGGGAGCCGTTCCCAGGCCGTCACGTTCGATGTAAACGCATCGTCGAGGCGCAGATGGTCGAGAAGATCGTTGAGATTCATGCCCTGAGTCTACCGCCAGCCGCCGGTATACACTAAAACCTCCGAAAGGCTGCCGGACATCCGGATGAATAAGTTGGGCTGCAACCGTTGGGTTTTCATCATGTGCCGTTCTCTCCCACACTGTTATAATCGAGAACATGACGACACACGCCCATATTGCACTCAACGCTCACCTGCTGTCCGGTGAGGCGTCATATCGAAGTGCGGGCATTCACGGCTATCAGGCTAATCTGCTGCGTCATCTTCCCCAGGCTGCTCCCGAATTTGAGTTTACCGCTTTTGTGGGAGCCGGGAATCCTGCCACGCACGAACGATTAACCATCCGGCGTGCCCATCTACCCACCCAGAACCCCCTGATCCGCATCCTGTGGGAGCAGGCCGTTGCACCGATTGCGCTGTCCCGGCTCAAACCCGATTTGATGCACGGGCTGGCCTTCGCCAACCCGCTTTTGTGGACAGGGCCTTCGGTGCTGACCATCCACGATCTGAGCTTTATGCGTTTTCCGGGGCGGTTGAGCGGGGGGCGGCAGCGCTACCTGACCTGGGTGACACGCGCATCGGCCCGCAAAGCGCAGCGCGTGATCGCCGTCTCGGAGAGCGTCAAGGCGGAGATTGTCGAACTGCTCGATGTACCTGCCGACCGGATTGACGTGACGCTTGAAGGAGTGCTTCCCGATTTTTACCCCCGGCCTGTGCAAGCGGTCGAGGATTTCCGCGCTGAATACGATCTACCAGATCGGTTTATCCTGTTTTTAGGCACCATCGAACCCCGCAAGAACCTCGATACGCTGCTGAAGGCCTACAGTCGAATCGGGCAGCGTAACGAGGTCAAACTGGTTCTGGCTGGGGGGAAAGGGTGGCAGAGTGAGCCGATCCTTGCTCTAATTGAGGCACTTGATCTTACTCATGATGTAGTAATATCGGGTTTTATACCGGAGGCTGTGCTGCCTCTTCTCTACTGCGCGGCAGAGTTATTTGTATATCCTTCACTCTATGAAGGATTTGGCCTTCCGGCTGCCGAGGCGATGGCCTGCGGCATTCCCGTTGTTGTCTCTGATTCGACATCGCTGCCGGAGGTCGTTGGCGAGGAGGGTGTATTGCTCCCGCCAACGGATATTGATGCCTGGAGTGAGACGCTGGATTGGCTTCTAAACGATAAACAGGCCCGCGATGGTCTTTCCGAACAGGGCTTGAAACGCGCTCAGATGTTTACCTGGGATAGAACCGCCCGTCAAACCGTCGAAACGTACCGCCGGGCGCTGGACACCTCGAGGGGTGAGGTAGCTTATGACTAATAAAAAGGCGGCGCTGGCCGTGCATGTCGCGGTTGATGCGCTGCTGATTACTCTCGCCTTTGTGCTGTCGTACATTGTACGCTACCAGCTTGAATGGCCCTACCCGGTCGAGGAGCGGTATTATGCGCCGTTCACGCCGTACATCCCCTACACGATCTTGTTGAATGTCCTGTGCCTCCTGTTGTTCGGCCTGAACGGGCTGTATGCCCCACAGCGCCGCCGCCGCCTGACCAATCAACTGTTTGGCATCGTCAACAGTACGGCGACCAGCATTGTGATTCTCATGGCGCTGACCTTCGGCTTGCAGCCGCTGGTCTATTCACGCGGGATGATGATTCTGGCCGGAATCTTGATTGTCTTTTTCCTGAGTGTCTTCCGCCTGATCGACTACCTGTTTGTCCTGCGCCAGCGGCGTCGAAAGATTGGCGTGGCCCGTGTGCTGGTTATCGGTGTCGGCGAAGTGGGGCTGGCGGTGATCCGCACGATCCTGGCCGACCCGATGCTTGGCTATCATGTCGTCGGTTATCTCGACGACGACCCGGCAAAAGGGAATGGATTGGGGCGGATCAAGAGTCTGGGCGGTATCGACAAGCTGTCATCCATCATCAAAGAGGAAGCGGTCGATGTCGTCATTGTCGCGCTTCCCTGGATGTATCACCGTAAAATCATGCAGATTATCGAGACCTGTGAAGTCGCGCAGGCTCAAGTTCGGGTTGTCCCCGATGTATTCCAACGCAGCCTTCGAAGTGTGGACCTGGACAGTCTGAATGGCATCCCCTTGATGAGTCCGGTCGCCGACCGCCTGACCCCCGGTGGACGGTTAGCCAAGCGGACTATCGATCTTGTGTTGAGCATCCTGGCGATGTTGGTACTGATTGTCATCTCCCCGGTGATCGCGCTGTTGATCAGGCTCGATTCAAAAGGCCCGATATTTTATCGGCAGGAACGGGTTGGCATCGATGGCAAAATGTTTAAGTTCTATAAGTTTCGTACCATGATCGACGGGGCCGACCTGTTGAAAGACCAGGTTGCCCATCTCAGTGTGTACCAGGGCGATACCCTGCTAAAAGTGCCCAACGATCCGCGCATGACGCGGGTTGGCCGCCTGCTGCGCCGCTTCAGCATCGACGAGATTCCGCAGATCATCAACGTGTTTCGCGGCGAAATGAGCTGGGTTGGCCCCCGGCCCAACACGCCTGATGAGGTCAAACAGTACGAACCCTGGCAGCGAAAGCGTCTCAGCGTGCTGCCGGGGATCACCGGCTTATGGCAGGTCAGCGGGCGGAGTGATATCCCCTTCGCCGAGATGTGCTTACTGGATATTTTTTACATTGAGGATTGGTCTCTAAGTTTAGATTTGCGAATCCTCCTTCAGACCATCCCCCACGTTATTTTTGGGAATGGAGCGTATTAAACGATGGCAGTATTCTCGTCCCCTTCCGAAACAGGCCCGATCCGGGCAGTGTCTCTCAATGAAGACGAACATGCCAGACTCGTCGATTTCCTGCAACGTCTTGTTCAAACCCCCAGCCCTTCCTCGCAGGAGGAGCAGGTCGCTCGACTTGTCATTGAAGAACTGCGATCAACGGGTATGGAAGACATTCACACCGACCAGGCCGGGAATGTCATCGCCCGGCTGGGCAGCGGCAGCGGCCCGACCCTGCTGTATGATGCCCATCTGGATACGGTCGCCGCAACGAATGCGGAGTGGCCTCACAATCCCTACGGAGCGGCTATCGAAGACGGGATATTGTATGGATTAGGCGCTTGCGACATGAAGGGTTCGGTCGCGGCGATGGTCTATGCCGTCCATTTGCTGATCAAGTCAAAGAGTGAACTGCATGGGAACCTGATTTTTGCGTTTGTCGTCCAGGAAGAACCCTGTGAAGGCAGCGCCCTCAAAGTATTACTTGACGAAGAAAATGTCCGCCCGAACTGGGTGATCCTGGGTGAACCCAGCGACATGAACATTATGCGCGGCCACCGGGGACGGGTTCTTTTCAAGGTGACAGTTCATGGTGAAAGTTCCCATTCTTCCAACCCTGAACTGGGCACGAATGCCATCACCGCTGCGGCCCGGTTGATCTTTGGCATCGATTTGCTCTCGGTCGATTTGCCGAGCGATCCCTTTCTGGGGGCCGGGACGGTTGCCGTCACCCATATCGAGAGCCAGTCTGCCAGCTTAAACGCAATCCCCGATATCTGTATATTTTATGTCGACCGGCGGCTTACATTGGGCGAGACGCCCACCCGCGCCCAGGCCCAGCTTGAAAGCATCGTCGAGCGCGAAGGGATTGAGGCCGAGATAGAGATCGTCAAATACAACAGTAAAACGTATGCCGGTTATGAACTGTCGGCCAGGGAAGCGTTCAATGCCTGGGCGCTGGAAGAGAACCATGAATTGATCCAACGGCTCAGTAAAGTATCAAGACAGGTTCTGGGACACATGCCTGTTGTGGGGCACTGGCCGTTTTCTACCGATGGCGTGTTCAGTATGGGTGAGGCCAATATCCCGACAGTCGGCATCGGCCCTGGCAATCCGGGGCACGCGCATACCATCCACGATCAGGTTCGACTGGCTGATGTAGAGCAGGCGGCCCAGATATATGCATTGATGGCGATAACGATGTTGAAGTCGATATAGCACATAAGATAACAAACCATAAGGGGCAGATTTTAGCATTCTGTCCCCTTTTTGATTCCCGGTAAATGCATCCTGACGCCGTTCCCGGCATCAAATAAAGTGGAGTTGAAAAAGTATCTGTAACGGAGAGAAAAATGACTTTATTGGACGAAAAAACACGTCAGGATATCAAAGCGCTTCTTGAAGACCTTGCCGGGCCGGTGGAGTTGGTTGTCTTTACGCAGGAATTCGAGTGCCAGTTCTGCCGCGAGACACGCGAGCTTATCGAGGAGATCTCGGCGCTGTCGGAAATGATTGGCGTCGAAGTGCTTGATTTCCAGGAGAACGAAGACCGTGCCGGAGAACTGAACATCGACAAGATACCGGCAATTGCCATCCTTGGGACTGGAAAACAGAACTATGGTGTGCGCTACTATGGCATTCCGTCAGGGTACGAGTTCTCTTCACTGCTTCACGACATAAAAGCGGTCGCCGCCGGGCCGGACGCCGTTCCTCTTGATGGTGATACGCTGGCGTTTCTTGACAGCCTGGAACAGGACATGCACTTGCAGGTATTCGTCACACCAACCTGCCCGTACTGCCCGCGCGCGGTCGTGCTTGCCCATGCAATGGCAATTGCCAGCGACAGGGTATCGGCAGACATGGTCGAGGCAACGGAGTTCCCCCACCTTTCGGTCAAATATGATGTGATGGGTGTGCCGCGAACGGTCATCAACGAGACGGAATTCGTCGAGGGGGCTGTGCCCGAACAAATGCTGCTCGATGCGATGCGTGCCGTCAGCTAACAGGAATGATTTTCCAGGTCGGGCGGCATTTGTGATCATGCCCGGCCTGGTCTAGCCGCAGGGCCATCCCGGGAGTAGAAACAACCGGGAACGAGGGCCTCCTGGCAGTGAAATCGCCGTCGTTGCAGTTGCAGCCAACCATTCGCTGGATTTGCGGTTTAGGTTAAACCATAGCATAATCAAACCCGATGGCAGCTCCAAAGTACCGTCACAGGATCGCTAATGTCGGAGATCAGCCTACGGGCCTATGTTGAGTATATTGATGACCGGCTGGCGCATGACGCATACCAAGAAGTAATCGCGCAGTGCCGCCATATCCTTGAGACATTTCCCAAATACGTCGAAGTCTACAAGCTCCTGGCGAGGGCCTTGGTTGCCCAGGAAGATTATCAGGACGCGCTGGATTTGTTCCAGCGTGTCTTGAGCGCCGATCCGAGTGATTTTATTTCCCATATTGGGATCAGTGACTGCTACCGGGAGAGCGGCGCTCTCGATCAGGCAATCTGGCACCTGGAGCGGGCCTTTGAACAGGCCCCCAATAATATCGATCTCCAGGAAGCCATCAAACAACTGTATGCAGAAAGAGATGGATCGCCGCCGCGTAAAGTGCAGTTGACCGGTGGAGCGTTGGCCCGCCTGTACATCAAGGGCAAGCTGTATTCACAAGCTATCCTCGAAATCAAAAAGACATTGGCCCGTGACCCTGAACGTCTCGACCTTCAGTTGCTGATAGCCAAAGCACTGTGGCACAATCACCAGGCAGTAGAAGCCGGGAAAGTTGCCGCTGAAATCCTTAGACGCCTGCCTAACTGCGTCGAAGCCAACCGTCTCCTGGCCTTATTGTGGCAGCGTGCGCAGCAGCCAAAAGAAATGATCGCCTTCCTGGATCGCGTAAGAGACCTCGATCCATATCTCGCGTATGAAATTGAAAAAAATGGGAAACGCGCTCCGGCTGATGCCTTTCAACTTGAGATGCTGCGGTTTGATGTGGATCGGCCTCTGACCGATGTCGGAACCGCCGACTGGGTATCACAGATCAGTGCGATTCCAAAAGAGCTGGGGGTGACCGGCCCATTAAAGACGCCAATTGAGCCACTTGCCGATTTCCCTCAAACCGGCAGGCCGCCTACGCCAATCCCCGATATACTGGACAGCCCGGATTGGCTTCAGGAAGCCCTGTCTTCGCCAATGGGCCAGGAAGCCAACGCAGACGTTGAAGGACCCAATTGGCTTGACAGTATTATGACCGATGAACAGGCCGCCCCGGTGCAAGATTTCACCGCTCCGGGCAGTTTGCCAGTTGCGTCCGACGCACCCGATTGGCTGCAAGATGTATTGACCCAACCTTCCGGCGCGGAAACGTCGCCTCCTGCCTCGCCGTCTGCTCCCGCCGATGTTCCTGACTGGCTGCAAGACGTATTAGCCGGGGAATCTTCTGGAAAGCCGCCATCTTCGGCTGCTCCGTCATCTTCCGATGCTCCTGACTGGTTACAGGATGTGTTCGGGGAGTCGGTTTCCCCTGCACTCGATATGCCGTCTCAGGGCGCGCCGCCACCTGTTGATAAGGGTGCTCCCGGTTGGACATCGGATATTTTGGGGGAGACACCGCCGCCAGCACCGGCCACAGGATCAGCGCCACCTGTTTTTGAACAGGCCGGTCAATCTGATATACCTGACTGGATGCAGGAGATTGTCAGCGAGCAGCCACCGGTGCCTTCCCCGGAGGCGTCCCCGCCTGCTTTCGCGCAACCCGATCAGTCCGATATGCCTGACTGGATGCAGGAAATAGTCGGCGAGCAAATGGAAAGTGAAGCGGTTGAGTTTTCAGAAATAGAACAAGAAAAACTCGATGAAGTTCAGCCTGAACGCGAAGCTCCCCCATGGCTGATAAAGATACTCAGCGGTGAAGAGGACGAGTCGGTTGTGGTTGCCAAGACCTCTGAATCGGAGCCATTTGATGAGGTTTCGGATGAGTGGCTCGATCAACTGCTGATGGAAAGCGCGGAGCCAGAACAGCCGGTGCAGGCAGTCGAAGATACCGCTGTCCCCGACTGGTTAGGCGATATCGATGTGCATTCGGAACAAATGCCGGTGGCTGCCGAACCTCTTAGCCTGGATGACCTGGGCGAGCTTGAAACCTGGGACGCATCGTTCCAAAGCAAACCGGCAGGTGTGCCTTCACCGGCGAAGTCAACAGAACTTCCGCCGTTCCTGGCTTCGGCCCAGGGGACTGCTGCCGAAGAATCCGCTGCACCGGTAGAAAGAGAACTCCCCGATTGGCTCAAAGCAGTGCAAGATACCGGTGCTGTCGATGATCGGCCAGGGGATGATAGTCCGGTAGAAGAATCGGAAAGATCCATACCCGATTGGCTTATGGCAGCGCAGGATATGGCGTCACCTGAACCAGAAGAAAACCCGGAAGAAAACCAGAATGAAATACCCGATTGGCTGCGTAATACAAATTCGGGAGATGGCGAAACCTAGTTCGGGTTTGCAAAATATCGCCGCCGCCACTTTAATAGTAAGAGTATTGGAAAAGCGTCTTTTACTCCATTGGTGTATAACTCAACTGGGTTGAAACCAGTATTATCCAAGACGCTCCAGGAGGGTTTACAAGTGGCCCCTATTGATGAATCAAACAATGATGCCTCCGAGGACGTTCCGGAGTGGCTGACCGACGGCGATCTCGACAGTGACGATGCCATTGCCTGGCTCGAAGAAATCGCTGCAAAGTATGATCCCGAATTTGAGGGTTCGAGTGGGGAGTCTTCTGATTCTGCAGAACCAGAAGTCGAACCGGATGAGGTTGAAGAGGCCGAAGAGGAAGAAGTCCCCGATTGGTTGAAGGCCGGAACTCCCGAACCTGTGGCAGAAGCAGTGCCGGAAGAAGAGCCGGACGAGGAAGAAGAGGAAGAAGAACTCCCCGACTGGCTCAAGGATGAAATGCCTGAACCGGCTGCCGAGGCAGTGCCTATGGCCGAATCCGCACTGGAAGAAGAACCGGACGAAGAAGAAGTTCCCGACTGGTTAGAGGCCGAAACTCCCGAACCGGCTGCCGAGGCAGTGCCTGTAGCTGAATCCGCACTGGAAGAAGAAGAGGAAGAACTCCCTGACTGGCTGAAGGATGAAATACCTGAACCGGTCGCCGAGGCAGTGCCTATGGCAAAAGCCGCACCGGAAGAAGAACCGGACGAGGCAGAAGGAGACGAAGATTTACCCGACTGGCTCAAGGCCGTCACCCCCGCCCCTGCTGCAAAACCGGTTGAAGAAGTAGAACCTGAATCTGCCGGAGAAGAAGCGGGCGCTATGGCCTGGTTGGATGAGCAGGCGGAGATGCAGGGAGTGGGCGCGGGTGAAGTCATCTCGGAGGCTTTGACGGCTGACAGTCCGCCGGCCACATCACCTGACATCCCGCCGCCCGACGCCGAGGCGGAAGCCGTTTCGGATGAAGAACTCCCCGATTGGCTCAAAGGCGACGAGGTCAAAGAGGCGAAGGAGAAGGCGATGGTCACGCCGACCGGTGAGCTTAACGAAGAGATCGCCGCCGCTGTCGTCACAGCCGAAGATGAGGACATCGCCTGGCTGGAAAGCGCTCTCGAAGCAGAAGAACCACCGGATGAGGACCTGCCCGACTGGTTAAAGGCAGAACCGGCAGGGGCCGTCGAAGAGCCAAAAGCCGGGGTTGTGGAAGAAGCCGAGGAGGAGGAAGAGGAAGGGGAAGAAGACCTTCCCGATTGGCTCCAGGGCATCGAGGAGCAGCCAACCCTGTCCTGGCATATTTCTACCTCTGAGGTAGCGGCGGCTGTTGCCGAATCGGAACGAGAAAAAGCCGAAAAAGAAGAGGGAGAAGACCTTCCTGATTGGCTCAAGGGGATTGGCCCCAGCCCCGCACCCGCCGACACTGCGCCATTTGTTGAGCCTGTCGAAGAAAAAGAGCCAGAGGAAGAAGAACTGCCTGACTGGATAACAAAGAAACCTGCCGAGGAAGAAGAGGAAGAGGCAATTCCCGACTGGCTGGCGGAAAAGCCTGCCGAACCAGCGGCTGCGGTCCCGGTCACCGAGGAAGAAGAGGAAGAAGAGGAAGTCCCCGACTGGCTGGCGGAAAAGCCCGCCGAACCGGCAGTCGAGGCTCCCGTTGCCGAGGTTGAAGAAGAACCGGAGGAAGAGGAAGAAGAAGCTCCTCCCTGGCTCGCCGAAGCTCCCACCGCTCCGGTTCGCGAAGAGAAACCGACTATCCCGGAGCCTGCGGCACCTCCCGTCGCAGTACCGTCCGAGATCGCCGGGGACTTCAACGAGCAGCTTAGAATCGCCCGTGAAAAGCTGTCGGCAAAGGCTATCGAAGAAGCGCTGCCATACTATGAAAGCCTGATCGGGAGCAAGCAAATGCTTGATCAGACGATTTCCGACCTTCTGTACGCTATCAAAACCGGGGAGAAAATCAGCCCGCGACTGCGCCGGGTGCTGGGCGATGCCTATCGCTGCCAGGGTCAGCTTCAGGAAGCCCTCGAAGCGTATCGACAGGCGCTCGACGAACTGTAAGGCTGTTCGGTGTCTGAAATGTCAAATGCCTCCCGGTCCTGCCGGGGGGCATTTTTTCTCTGCTTGGTAACTGCCTTTTTGGTCGCTATACTTCTGTGAGTCAGCCAGAGAACAACATTGAGGAGGATATTTTGGAAAAAACACTGGTCTTGATTAAACCCGACGGCGTGCAGCGCGGCTTGATGGGTGAGGTGATCAGCCGCCTGGAACGTCGTGGTTTGAAGCTGGCCGGAATGAAGTTCATGCAGATCGACGAAGACCTCGCTTCCCGCCACTATGCCGAACACGTCGGCAAACCCTTTTACCCTGGACTGCTCGCCTACATCACTTCCGGGCCGGTGGTGGCGATGGTCTGGGAAGGCAAACAGGCGATCAGCGTGGTGCGGTCGACGATGGGCGTCACCAAACCCGCCGAAGCTGCCCCAGGAACCATACGCGGGGATTTTGCGCTTGAAGTAGGCCGGAACATCGTTCATGGCTCTGCAAATGAGGCGGATGCCGCGCGGGAAGTCGAACTCTTCTTCACCGAGGGTGAACTGGTCAGTTGGGAACGAAGCACCGACCCCTGGATTTTCGAAGATTGACCCCGTAGTCAGCCGTAATTTTTTGCTGCAAGCTGATAAAACTTCAGGAAGCGGCCCGCAGGTCGCTTCCTTTGTGTGTGTCTGGTCAGTCTTAACCGCCACCACCAGAGCCACCGGTTGTTGGGTACTTCATGGCACCAGGTCTCCTTTCGGCTGGATTAGCCAACCGTGTTACGGGTCGGCATATTCAGTCTGAAAGAGTTCCCGGTGCGCTCAGAGA
This sequence comes from Anaerolineae bacterium, assembly GCA_034430335.1. Taxonomy (GTDB): domain Bacteria; phylum Chloroflexota; class Anaerolineae; order Aggregatilineales; family UBA3940; genus JAFGOY01. Next base: position 12,049 of record DAOUES010000242.1, read on the forward strand.
GGGTTTCGGACGGTCACCGGACAAAAATCGGACAGGGCTGCCCGGCGGTCGATTGTCCTCGCAATATCCGTCTGTCATGTTACAATTTGCGCGGCGGCCAATCTAATTGTGAATCGGCCCTCGTTTGTGGAGGATTCTTACTGTGAGTCAATCTTTATCGTTCCAGAACATTATCATCCGTCTTCAGGAGTTCTGGGCTTCGCAGAACTGCGTGATCTGGCAGCCCTACAATGTACAGGTCGGGGCCGGGACCTATAACCCCTCCACGATTTTGCGCGTATTAGGGCCGGAACCCTGGCATGTCGGGTACGTCGAGCCGTCGATCCGCCCCGACGATGGACGTTTCGGAGACAATCCCAACCGCATGCAGATGCACTACCAGTACCAGGTGATCCTGAAACCGGGCCCCGGCGATCCGCAGGAGCTGTACCTGCAAAGCCTTGAGGCAGTTGGCATCAACCGGCGCGAACACGATATTCGATTCGTCGAGGACAACTGGGAATCGCCTGCGCTGGGTGCCTGGGGATTGGGCTGGGAAGTCTGGCTGGATGGGCAGGAGATCACCCAGTTTACTTATTTCCAGCAGGGCGGCGGGATCAACCTGACCCCCGTCCCGGTCGAGATTACCTACGGGCTTGAGCGGATCGCGCTGGCTTTACAGGGAGTCAACGCTGTCTGGGAACTCGAATGGGTGAAGGGCCTGACCTATGGCGACGTGCTGTTCAACTCGGAGGTCGAACACTGCCAGTATTATTTCAACGTGGCGAACGTCGATGCGCTGCGCGAGGTGTTCAATACCTATGAGCAGGAAGGATTCAGCGCACTTTCGCAGGACCCTCCGCTCGTTTTGCCCGCCCACGATTACGTATTGAAGTGTTCGCACCTGTTCAATATCCTCGACACGCGCGGCGCGATAGGCGTGGTCGAGCGGGCCGAGTATTTCCGGCGGATGCAGCGCCTTGCTGCCGGAGTCTCGAAGGCTTACGTCGAGCAGCGTGCCCGGCTGGGCTATCCCTGGCTGCCGGAAGATTGGCACGTCGACCCGGAAAGCGGCGAGGTGAGCGTCCCGGCGGTGGAACCGCCGCCGGTCGATATCGGGACTTACCCGGCGAAAGCGGCCCCGTTTCTGCTGGAGATCGGCGTCGAAGAACTCCCGGCGTCCGACCTTGACTCGGCATTAGAACAACTCACCGAAAGCGTCCCCGTACTGTTGAACGAGGCGCGCCTCGATTATAAATCGGTCACCGTCAGCGGAACGCCGCGCCGCCTCGTGATCTATGTTGAAGATTTGTCACCGAACCAGCACGCCGAGGAAAGCGCCCGGCGCGGGCCGCCGGTTCGTGCTGCCTTCGACAAGGCGGGCGAGCCGACCAAGGCGGCGGTTGGTTTTGCGCGCAGCCTGGGAATCGACGTGGGCGATCTCGAACGGCAGGAGATCGACGGCGGCGAGTAC
>DAOUES010000243.1:0-2322 GCA_034430335.1 Anaerolineae bacterium
CCTGGTGCCGGTCGAGCAGGGAGCGGCTTACGCGGCTGCCGATGCGGATATGACCCTTCGCCTCTCTGAGCCGATCCGGGCGGAGATCGAGGAGCAGGAACTCAGTAAGCTGTTCTACGAGATTGAAATGCCGCTGGTCGACGTGCTGTCGGCGATGGAACAGGCAGGCGTGCTGGTCAATGTCGATTTCCTGGGTAATTTGTCGGCGGAACTGGGCCACCAGTTAGGGGATCGGGTTCAGCAGGTATACAAAATCGTTGGCTACGAATTCAATCTCAACTCGACACAGCAGTTGAGCGACGCGCTTTTCAAAAACCTTCAACTCCCGACTCAAGGGCTGCGCAAGACCAAGAGCGGCAACTACTCGACCGCGGCCGACGTGCTCGAAGGGCTGCTCGGCCAGGATACCACCGGAATCGTCGCCGCGATTCTCGACTACCGCGAGATGGAAAAGCTCCGCTCGACCTACCTCGACGCGCTCCCGCAGCTTGTCAACCCGGAGACGGGGCGGATTCATACCTCGTTCAACCAGACGGGGACGGTCACCGGGCGGATCAGTTCCAGCGACCCGAACCTGCAAAACATCCCGATCCGCAGCGAGATGGGCCGCCGGGTACGCGACGCATTCATCGCCGCGCCGGGCCATGCGCTGATCGGCGCGGACTATTCACAGGTCGAGCTGCGGGTGATGGCGCACATGGCCGACGACCAGGCGCTGCGCCAGGCGTTCTTAGACGATCAGGACATCCACGCGACAACCGCCGCGACGGTTTTCAATATCCCGCTCGACGCGGTGACGCCCAACCAGCGCAGCTTCGCCAAGGCGGTCAACTTCGGGTTGATGTACGGCATGGGAGCCTTCCGTCTGGCCCGCGATTCAGAACTGACGCTGGCCGAGTCGGAGGCGTTCATCAAGACCTATTTCGAACGCTTCCCGAAAGTACAGGAATACCTTGAAGGGACACGCAGGCAGGCGGCGGAGCGGGGCTACGTCGAGACGCTGCTGGGGCGTCGGCGCTACTTCCCGGCGCTGACCTCGACCGATACCAGCCAGCGGGCCAACATCGAGCGGCGGGCGGCGGAACGCGAAGCGGTCAATATGCCGATCCAGGGCACCGCTGCCGACATCATCAAGATTGCGATGATCAGGCTGCATGATGCGCTGCGTGATCGCGGCCTGCGCGGGCAAATGCTGATCCAGGTGCATGACGAGTTGATCCTCGAAGCGCCGCAGGGCGAGGTCGAGGAGACGGCGGCGCTGGTCAAGGAAGTGATGGAGAACGCCTACCCGCTTTCGGTGCCGCTCAAGGTCGATGCGCATATCGGAAAGAACTGGGGCGAGTTGAAGTAGTTTCGAAAATCCCCCTCTGTCGCTGCGCGACATCTCCCCCAGTTTTGGGGGAGATTAGCATTTTGAATCGTATAAAGGTTCTCAAAACGGGCCAACCCTGATCGCCCCCTTTCTGCCCCCTCTGGGGGAAGTGGCGCGAAGCGCCGAAGGGGGTCGGGGAGATGGCCGACGCAGTCGGTCAGAGGGGGTGATTCGTCATGCCAAAAATCGAGCGTTTCTTGATCGCCCCCAGGCTTGGGGGAGATGTCTCCGTAGGAAACAGAGGGGGGCTTTTGGTTGGTTGCGGGCGGATTGGGCAGTATACTTGGCCCGATCTGGAAAACCACCCCATCTCAGGATGATCGATATGAGTAAATGTGTTGTCGTGATGCCTGCCTACAATGCCGCCCAGACACTCGTCTGGACTTATGCGGCGATCCCAAAAGATGATATCGACGAGGTGATCCTGGTCGACGACAGCAGTGGTGACGATACAGTCGATGTTGCCCGGCGGCTGGGGCTGAATGTGATCGCCCACCCGCATAACGCCGGGTATGGAGCCAATCAGAAAACCTGTTACATGGAAGCGCTGCGCCTGGGCGCGGATATCGTGATCATGCTTCACCCGGACGGGCAGTACGACCCGGCGGTGGTTCCCGATCTGATCAGGGCCATCGAAAACGGCGAGGGGGACATGGTGCTGGCCTCGCGCTTCAAGGACCCGGACGGGCCGCTCAAGGGCGGGATGCCCTTCTACAAGTACCTGGCGAACCGCTTCCTGACGACCGCCGAGAATATCGCAATGGGTACCCGGCTGACCGAGTGCCATACCGGGTACCGCGCTTACAATCGCAAGCTGTTGGAAACGGTGCCCTTCCTGCGCAACTCGAACGATTTTGTGTTCGACACGCAGATGATCTTCCAGACGGTGGCCTTTGGCTTCAAACTGTCCGAGGTCGCCGTATCGACCCGGTATTTCGAAGGCGCGTCGT
>DAOUES010000244.1:0-4811 GCA_034430335.1 Anaerolineae bacterium
ATCCAATACCTGTATCACATAGACTATCGCCCCTACGTCAACTGACCGTATCATTCGTTCTCAGAGATGGCAACAACTGTTTCTTGAACGTAAACCAGCCCGCAGTAAGATATCCGCCTATAGTCAGGGGAGTAATCAACTGTTCGACCTCGAAATTGTCTATCGCAAAGAACAACCAGGGAGAACAAAGAATGACAAACAGGAGCGGAAGGCTCCACCATTGGGATCGATATAGCCATGTCAGGAAAAGCAGCGGCAGCAGCAAATAGACCAGTGTGTAATTGTTCGTCTGCGGGAGAATCAGCAGAATGACGACAATGACTATCGATAGTAGCCACGGGACGCGCCACCTATCAGGCAGCGAACGAACCTGAGTGTACATCCACAATCCCCACCCGATGACCAGCACGACGAGTACAACCGGCAGGATGTCAATTTGCAGTAGATCGGTTGCATAGGACGCCCCCTTTTCGTCACTGTAAACCTGAAATCCACTGATGAATTGAGGTATCCAGAAGCCGATCTGAAAAACGGACAATAGAAACAATCCTCCCATCAGGCCACTCCACCATCCGACAACTTTCCAGCGGCGGTTGAGCAAAAGATCGAGCAGAATTACGGCTGTGATGATGATACTTTCCGGCCTGATGGTAGCAAAGAGCAGCGCAAGCGCGGCAGGCAGTGGATGGCCTTCAGAAATCTGCCACCACGCGATAACGAAACAGAGCAGAATGAACGACGTAAACTGCCCCAGAACATACACGTTCATCATGTGGCGAAACACAAACACTGAAATGAAAGTCAGCAGGGACAGCATCAACGGAGATAATCGCCATTGTAATCGATTGGTAATCAGCAGGGGTAAAGCGATAGCAATGATAAGCAGCAGCCCACCCCATAGACTGATCGATACAGACCAGGGTAAAAGCCAGAAAGGAAGCAGTAAATAGGTGACCTGCGCCGGGTAGAAAAAATAGTCAGGGACATAGACCGGCCCGTCGGTAGTGGTCACCTCCTGCAAGATATCGATCTCGTAAGGGTTGGTTCCCGCGAGCATAACCCTTGCGCCATACCATCGGGGGAAGAAGTCAAAGCCTTCTCCTCGTTGAACGACCCAGACATTGTGCGTCATTATCGCAAATCCAGACCACAACAAAATGAAAAACACAATACCTGCAATCATCTTTTGAGTTTTTGACATGGCTATTGACCCAAAATAGTGTGATATGAAGACATGCTACATCAAGTGTAATGGCGACAATCTGAATGTCAACTTAGCTGCCGCGATCCTGTGTCACCCGCCTGTGAATTGACTGGTACACAAGCGCCGCCAGAAAAATCACGGTCAGCGTCAGCACAATCGCCGAACCCGAAGCGACGTCGGCATAGTACGAGGCGTAGAACCCGGCCACCGTTGACACAACTGCGAACAGCATCCCCAGCCCGATGATCTGCGGGAGCCGCTTCGCCAGCAGCGAAGCCGCCGCCGCCGGGGTAACCAGCAGCGCCAGCACCAGCACCACACCCACCACCTGGATCGCCGCGACAACCGTCAGCGCAATCAGCAGCAGCAGCCCGTAGCGCACCAGTTCGGGCGACAGCCCAATCGCCACCGAGTGCCCCGGATCGAAGGAGGTCACCAGCAGTTCTTTGTAGAAGAAAATCACCGAGGCGATCACAATCAGCATGATCGCCAGCATGGCGATCAGATCGCCACGCGCCACGCCCAGGATATCCCCAAATAAAATATGCGTCAGGTCCTGGTAGCTGGTCACTTTGCTGAGAAGCAGGATGCCCAGCGCGAAAAATCCGGTGAACATCACCCCGATTGCCGTGTCTTCTTTCATCCCCCCGCGCCGTGACAGCAGCCCGATCCCCACTGCGGTCAGGATCGCCGCGACCAGCGCCCCAACGAACAGGCTGATCCCCGCCATGAATGCCAGCACGATCCCCGGCAGGATCGCATGCGCCATCGCGTCGCCGATGAACGCCATTCCCCGCCACACGATGAACGCGCTCAGAACGGCGCAGGCTGTCCCCGCCAGAATCCCGGCGATCAACCCCCGCACGATGAAGCTGTATCCCAGCGGCTCGATCAGCCATTCAACCATTTTGTCAGGCTCTCCCCGCCGTGAAACTCGAATCCGTACGCCCTGGCGATGGTCTGCGCGGTAAGCACCTCTTCGACCGGCCCGTCGGCGATCACCTGCCGGTCGAGGAACAACGCCCGGCTGAAATGCACCGGCAGGATACCCAGGTCGTGGGTGCTGACGATCACCGTCTTGGTCTTCTTGCAAAGTTTTTCCAGCACGTGAAAGACCAGTTCTTGAGTCGCCACGTCGACATGATTCAGCGGTTCGTCCAGCAGCAGCAAATCCGCGTTGTGCGCCAGCGTCCGGGCCAGCATCACCCGCTGCTGCTGCCCCCCCGACAATTCTCCTACCTGTCGATTGGCAAGGTTGGCAATTTCCATCCGCTCCATCGCCTCGTCGACTGCCTCCCGGTCTTCCTCGCGGGGCCGCTTGCCCCACCCCAGGTGAACGTAGCGCCCCATCATCACCACCTCGCGCACCGTCACCGGGAACTGCCAGTCGACGGTCGAACGCTGCGGCACGAGCGCCACCCGGTGCATACACGACAGCACCGGGTTGCCGTATACGTGAATTTCGCCCGATTGCAGTTTTTCCAGCCCGGCCACCAGCTTGATCAGCGTCGATTTTCCCGCCCCGTTTGGCCCCACCAGCGCCACCCGTTCGCCGGGCATGATCGTCAGTGAATCGATCTCCAGGGCAGGACGAGGCATACCAGGGTAATGGAACACGATCTGCTCGACCTCAAGCGCAGGCGTATTGACAACAGCAGGCGTATCGCACACTTTACCGTATGTCGTAATTCCGGCTACCATTTCATCTCCATATCATAGATGGTGAAGGTTGTGCGGTTTTCCTACTCCGCCAGGCCAAAAACCATCTGGTCGATGTTGTACTGCATATAACCCAGGTACGTATCGCCCGGTTCACCTTCCGGGGCCAGCGACCCGGTCAGCAGGGGCAGCACCTTGATCTCCTCCCCGGTTTCGTCGGCAATCGCCTCCGCCAGGTTTTGCAGCCCCTGGCTGGCCGTCGTCCCGGTAAAGATCGCCGGGACGTTTTCTTCCTGGATCACTTCGACCAGCCGCGCCACGTCCCCCGCCGATGCCCCCGCCGTCGTCGAGAAGCCAGGGATGACCGCGCCGACAACTTCGAAGCCGTACTCATCGGCGAAGTAGCCAAAGAGCTGATGGTCGGTCACCAGCTTGCGATTTTCCTCCGGGATGCCGGCCACCTGTTCGCGGATAGTGGCGTCAAGCGCTTCGAGTTTCGCATTGTAGGCTTCCGCATTGACCGCGTACACCTCCTGATGGCCGGGATCGGCTTCCGAGAGAACATGCTCGATATTCTCGACCCACACCATCACGTTGTTCGGGTCTACCCAGAAATGCGGATCGCCCCCGGTATGATCATGCTCATGATCGTCATGAGCATGGCTGCCGACCCCAAGCGGTTCGATCCCCGCCGACACCGGCACGATCACGCCGGTCGCCGTGTTTTCGATGCTCCCCATCAGCGCTTCTTCGAGGTCCAGACCGTTGACGAAGATGATGTCGGCCTCTTCGATGGCCGCCAGCGCGCGCGGGGCCGGTTCATAGCTGTGTGGGTCCTGCCCGACTGCCATCAGCACGCTGAGATCAATCACCTCCCCGCCCACGTTCGCCGCCACGTCGCCGATGATGCTGGTCGTCGCCACGACGGAGAGCTTCTCGCCTTCTCCCAGGCTGACGGGCGTGATCTCCGGCAGCGCCATATCATGATCATGGCCGTCCGCGTGCCCGGCATCAGTAGCAGTTGGCGCAGGCTCGGAACAGCCAACCGCTGCCGTCAAAATAACCGCAAGCGCCAATCCTATGCTGTAGAGACGAAAACGCATCTTCTGACCTCGCTAAAATTGAGACATAATATCAATACACGGCACACCAGATTATAGGTACCCGGATCGTTTTCGTCAATATAAATGATATTTTGTATCAATTAAGCGGTGTCAGTCAGAGCAGTCCGGGCAGATGCCGTAGATTTCCAGGAGATGGCCCGTGATCTCAAGTCCCTGTCTTTCCGCTATCTGCGCGATCAGGTCTTCGATCTCACAGTCGCCCAGCTCGGTGATCTTATTGCACTGGGGGCAGATGATATGCGCGTGGTGGCCGCTTTCCGGCATGACGATATAGTTGGGCGTGCGCGGGGTCAGGTAGGTGGGGCGGATGATCGCCAGTTCGGTCAGCAGTTCCAGCGTCCGAAAGATGCTCGCCCGCCCGATGCCGGGGTCGCGCGCTTCGACCTGCTCGATGACATCTGCCGATGTCAAATGCTGATCGTCCTGGCACAGCACCTCCAGAACGGTGCGCCGCGCATTGGTGATCTTGTACCCGGCCTCGCGCAGCCGCGCCAGGGCCGAATCGACCGGTGGGGCCATTGTATCTTTGTCGGTTGTGTCCATCTCGTCCACCCAGGAAAGTCTAGTGCCCTGATTGTACCAGACAACCGCCCAAAAGATCGGGGGAAAAGCAGTCAATTCGCGTAATCGGCGCAATGTTCTTTATTGCCAATTCAGTAGATCGAAAAAGCCCCTCGAAGTTCGTTAAAGGGTTCTGTTGCAAAAAATGTCAGGAGTAGATACGCTCCATCGCTTTGACTACTGTCCAGTGTAAAACAAAGCGACAAACATGGGAAATCCCTTCAAATGGCGGCATTACGAAGTATCGGTCATTCTATTGTGCG
>DAOUES010000245.1:0-3137 GCA_034430335.1 Anaerolineae bacterium
GGCTGGATCGGCGCTGCAAAATCCGCGAGCGCTCGTCGAGGACGTGGACATCATACATATAACCGCGCATCAGCACTTTGTAAACGTCGGCGCTCTGTTCGACCAGCGCCTCGAATGACTCGTTGTTGACGAGCAGGGAATACAGTCCCATCCCGTCGACCTCGCCAAAATCGAACGCGACCGGTTCCCCGTCGACGGTAACAATGCCGTCCTGATCGATATCGACATCAAACGTATGATCTTCGATACAAACCTGGTATTTCATGGTCAGTCCTCTGTATCTACCAGTTGTTCAAATTCTGCCGCCGACCGGCCAGCTTCCAGTTGCTTACGTCGCGTTCGTTCCTGCCGACCACCTGGGCCGCCTTCTGCCGAGCTTCATGCGCCACCAGCGTAGCGATGACCGCCGCGATGTCCGGGCGTAGTTCGTAGTCGCCGTTCATCGAAAAACGCTCCTCGACAAAGGTCGTGTCGAACTGTCCGGCGAGGAAGCGGGTGCTGTCGAGAATGTTCTGGTGGAACGGGATATTGGTCTTGACGCCCATAATGCGGTATTCGGCCAGGGCGCGGCGCATCCGCAGCAGCGCAGCGGCGCGGGTATCGCCCCAGCAGATCAGCTTGGCGATCATCGGGTCGTAATAGGGGGTGATCTCGTCGCCGACCGTTACCCCGGAATCGACGCGCACGCCGGGGCCGGAGGGAGTGGTCATCGCCGTGATCTTCCCCGTCGAGGGCATGAAGTTATTGTGCGGGTCTTCGGCGTTGATCCGGCACTCGACTGCTGCCCCGACCAGCTTGATCTCGTCCTGCGTCCGGCTCAAACGCCGCCCGCGAGCGATCCGGATTTGCTCTTTGACAATGTCGTAGTTGGCAACCAGTTCGGTTACCGGGTGCTCGACCTGCAAGCGGGTATTTGCTTCGAGGAAATAGAAATGATAATCCCTGTCGACCAGGAATTCAATCGTGCAGGCATTGGCGTAATTGACCGCCCTGGCCGCAGCGATGGCGACCTGGCCCATCCGCTGGCGCAGGTCTTCGTCGACGACCGGCGATGGCGCTTCCTCGATCAATTTCTGGTGCCGCCGCTGGATCGAGCACTCGCGCTCGCCCAGGTAGATCACGCCGCCGTGTTCGTCGGCCATGATCTGGATTTCGATGTGCCGGGCGTCGTCGATCAGTTTCTCCAGGTAGACCGAGCCATCCCCAAAAGCGGCCTCGGCCTCGCGGCGGGCTGCGTGCAGCGCATCCTCGAAATCCTCCGGCCCGTCGACTCGGCGCATGCCCTTGCCCCCACCGCCTGCCGTCGCCTTGATCAGCATCGGGTAGCCGATGGCGGCGGCGGCATGGATCAACTCGTCGTCGGGCAGGTTCAGTTCGGTGCCGGGCACAACCGGCACCCCCGCCGCCGCGACCGTTCGCCGGGCGATGACCTTATCACCCATCGTGCTGATCGCCTTCGGCGATGGCCCGATGAAAGCGATCCCCTCGTCTTCGCAAGCCTGGGCAAATTCGGCCCGTTCGGCCAGGAAGCCGTAGCCAGGATGGATGGCATCCGCACCGGCCCGGCGGGCAACATCGAGGATTTTGTCGATGCACAGGTAGCTTTCCCGCGCCGGGGGCGGCCCGATATGGTACGCCTCGTTCGCGTAGCGGACGTGCATCGCATTCCGATCCACGTCCGAGTAGATCGCAACGGCGTCCAGGCCCAGGTCACGGCAGGCCCGGATCACCCGGACGGCGACCTCGCCCCGGTTGGCGATCAAGACTTTTCGGAATAAGGTTGGTGCGTCGGCCATTACTTTCTCCTCCCGCTATAACGGGATATTGCCGTGCTTCTTGGGCGGGTTCGATGCCCGCTTGTTGCGCAGCACTTCGAGCGCATTGATCAGGCGCGGGCGGGTTTCTTTCGGTTCGATCACGTCGTCGATGAACCCCCGTGACGCCGCCACGTAAGGATTTGCAAACCGGTCGCGGTAGTCCTGAACCAGCTCCGCTTTCTTGGCGACCGGGTCATCGGCAGCGGCCAGTTCCCGCCGGAAAATGATGCTGACTGCGCCATCCGGCCCCATCACGGCGATCTCTGCCGTCGGCCAGGCCAGGTTGAGGTCGGAGCGAATGTGCTTGCTGTTCATCACGCAGTACGCGCCGCCGTACGATTTGCGGGTGATCACCGTGATCTTGGGTACGGTCGCCTCGCTGTAGGCAAAAACAAGCTTGGCCCCCTCGCGGATGATCCCGCTGTGTTCCTGATCGAGGCCCGGCATGAAGCCCGGCACGTCTTCGAAGGTGATGATCGGAATGTTGAAGCAGTCACAGAAGCGCACGAAGCGCGCCGCCTTCGCCGATGCCTTGATGTCGAGCACCCCGGCGAGCACGGCGGGCTGGTTGGCGACGATCCCGATGCTGTAGCCGCCCAGCCGGGCAAACCCGACCACGATGTTCGATGCGTAGTGTTCGTGAATTTCGTAGAAATGCCCGTCGTCGACCACCATGCGGATCACTTCTTTGATGTCGTAGGGCTTGCTGGGGTCATCCGGGACGATCTCGTTGAGCTGTGCGTCCATCCGCAGCGGATCGTCGCTGTTCGGCTCGTAGGGCGGGTCTTCCATGTTGTTCTGCGGCAGATAGGTCAGCAGTTCGCGGATCAGCATCATGCAGTCGGTTTCGTCTTCCGTTGGGACGTGGCAAACACCCGATTTCGAACTGTGGGTCATCGCGCCGCCCAGTTCCTCGAAGGTGACCTCCTCGTGCGTCACTGCCTTGATCACATCCGGCCCGGTAACGAACATATAGCTGGAATTCTTGACCATGAAGATAAAATCGGTCAGCGCCGGTGAGTAGACCGCGCCCCCGGCGCACGGCCCCATGATTGCCGAAATCTGGGGAATGATCCCCGACGCCATCGTGTTGCGCAGGAAAATATCGGCGTAGCCGCCCAGCGAGACGACCCCCTCCTGGATGCGCGCGCCGCCAGAGTCGTTCAACCCGATCAGCGGCGCACCGGTCTTGGTCGCCATCTCCATAATCTTGCAGATTTTGTTGGCGTGGACTTCGGAGAGGCTGCCGCCGACCACCGTGAAATCCTGCGAGTAGACGTACACCAGCCGCCCGTGAACGGTTCCCCAGCCGGTGACGAC
>DAOUES010000246.1:0-3948 GCA_034430335.1 Anaerolineae bacterium
TCCCCGGCGGCGACACGCCCGATTTCCCCTGGTACCGCCGCCTGTTAAGCCGGGGGGCCAATACCTTTGCCCACCTGCTGCTGGGCCTACGTGCTCGCGATGCTACCGCCGGATTCCGCTGCTACCGCCGCGAAGTGCTCGAAACCCTCCCCATCGACTCGATCAAGAGCAGCGGCTACTCCTTCCTGATCGAAATGCTGTTCCTCGTTCAGAACGCCGGGTACCGGGTTGGCGAAGTGCCGATCATCTTCGAAGACCGCGTACGCGGTCAGTCGAAAATATCGCGGCAGGAAATCGTCAGGGCGCTGAACACGGTCTTCCGGCTGTTCTTCCGCCGACTGTTTGGCTGATCGATCAGTCGGCGATCTTCTCCAGGATGTACATCCCCTCGCTGCCGTAGATATCCGTATCGAGAATTTCCCTGACCTCGTACAGCGCCCAGAACCGGTCATCGACAAACAATCCATTGCGCCCATATGTCTCCAGGATGATGATGTAGTCCGGCTGTATGTCGATGATCAGGTCAGGCGCGATGGCGTAAACGGTGCTGCCGAGCATTTCGTCAGGAATCGGGTAGTAGGCAGTCGACTCCGGCGAGATCAGTCCCAGTGTATCGAGTATCCTCGCGCCCGAATACCAGCCCACCGCGCCGATGTCCCCCGCGGCGACGACCGTCTCATCGGTGACTTCCGGGGCGATGCTCCGCGCGGCCTCTTCGTAGAGCAGTTCCAGCTTGTACCAGGCCATGTTCGGCGCGGGGCGGTCGGGGCCGTGATCGGGGTGGATGTCCCAGGCGTTCAGACTGGTGAACACCCACAGCAGGCCGAAGGGCACCAGCGCCCACTGCTTCCACTTCGCCTTGATCAGCCGCTCGATCAGTCCCCACAGCCCGCCGACGATGCACAGGAAGTGCAGCGGGGTAGGGGGCGAAACGTACCAGCGGAAGATCAGCGGGTTGGCGATGGCGAAAACCAGGAAGTATATCCAGGGAAAGATCGTCAGCGGCAGGGAGCGCCAATCGGCATGATAGAGGAACAGTGCCCCCAGTACAGCCAGCAGCGTATAGGCGATCGCTCCGACCATTGCCCCGGTCGAGCCGAATGTGTCGAATTCGAAGAAGGGCGTCGAGTAGTGCTGGATCAGCACGACCAGCGCCTCGGTGGGTTTGACATAATAGGCCACCAGTTTCGCCGATACGGAATGCGTCATCGGGCTGCCGAAGGTGATCGTCCCGTAGACGATCCAGGGCAGCAGCACGGCGACATAGATCAGCCCTTCTCGCCAGGGGAGGCGCTTCAGAATCGGCTGATCCTTGTGGGCGATCCAGTGCTGCACGATCATTGCCAGTCCCAGCGGCCCGGCCCAGATCAGCGCATCGGGGCGGGTGAGCGTGGCGAGGCCGGTCAGCGCGGCAGAGAGCGATGTCCGGTCGAGAAGCCACGCGGCGAACGCGCCCAACATCAGCATGATGTAGAAGCTGGTTTCCATCCCGCCGATGGCAAAGGTGACGCTTTTCGGGGCGGCTGCCCAGAGCAGCCCCAGCAGCAGACCGGGCAGTTCGTTCTTCATCAGCGTCTTGCCGATCAGATACAGCAGTCCCACGCCGATGCCGTCCGACAGAGTGTTGACGATCACCGAAATCTGCGGGATCGCTTCCGGTTTGAACGGCAGACTCAGAATCGCCAGCAGCAGCGTGTAGAGCGGGGTGGTCGTGCCTAACACGTATTCGCCTGGATTGTAGACGAAGCCTACACCCCCCGCGACGTTGGCCGCATAGCGGTAGGTGATGTACGCATCGTCGATGATCCGCAGGCCGGGGATCACCCGCAGGATGATCGCGGCCAATGCCAGCGACCCCATGATGATCAAATCGGTGCGGTTGAGTATCGGGTCGTTTCGTTTGTCCATAGGTCGAAGTATAGTCTGGCCTTCCAGAAAAGGTCAAAGTGATCGATTCCCCTGTTCTGCTGTTGCCGTTCCTGATTGTCCTGGTGTAGCATAAGCAGCGAGACAAAACGCTCACCCGGCGATTTTTCCCGTTGACAATCTGATAGGACAGTTTCTCGGAGTATTCTTTCGGTTGACCGGATGAAAATTAAGAAAATAATCTGGTAAATGAACCGTATCAAACAAAGCCAACCCTGATCGCCCCCAGGTTGGGGGAGATGTCTCCGCAGGAGACAGAGGGGCCGTTTTACCGAACTAAATTGTTAAGGTTCATAAATCCTCCAGCAAGTAAATTGTCCCTTAAATTTATAAACCTCCGATATTGCCGGGATGGACAGCATAGAATTTCAATACGGGTACACACACGCTGATGCCATCTGATCCGCAATCCGAAGAAAAGCGTTCGCCCCACATTGGCCTCTGGCTGGCGCTGATCGCTGCACTGGTGTTGAAGCTCGTCGTCCTGCTCTCGAACGTGATGACCTTCAACACCGACGAGGCGATGCTGCCGATCATGGCCCGCCACATTCTCCAGGGCGCGAGGCCGATTTTCTACTATGGACAGGCGTATAACGGCACGCTCGAAGCCTATTTGATCGCGCTCGCCTTTACCGTCTTCCCGCAGACGGTTCTTGTCTCTCGGCTGGTGCTCATTCCCCTCTACCTCGCGATTGTCTGGACGACCTACCTGCTGGCCTATCGACTCTCGGAGGATCGTTTCGCGGCGCTGTCGGCGGCGCTGCTGATCGCCGTTCCATCGGTGATGATGGTCGTCTATACGACCGTGCCGCTGGGCGCGTATGTCGAAATCCTCCTGCTCGACAACCTGCTGTGGCTGGTCGGTTTTGACCTGATCACCGGGCGCAAACAGTCGGTCGGTTGGTGGCTGCTGGCCGGGGTCATCGCTGGAATCGGCTGGTGGGAGCAGCCCTTGATCATCACCTCGCTCGCGCCGCTTGTGGTGATCGGTGCGTGGCGAATCCTGTTCGCTCCCAAATCAGAGGCAGACAAACCGTCGATCTGGAAACGCATCCCCTGGAAGAACCTCGGCCTTTCTGTACTGGGTTTTATCGTTGGCGCGATCCCCTGGACCATTGGCTTTTCGCGGATCGCCGGGCGTATCCTCTCCGAAACCGGCGGGGCGCGGGTCGGGGCGGCTTTCGCCGAAGGTTCGGTCGAGGCGTCGTGGGTGGGACGGGTGATCTCGGTGCTGTTCTTCAATATCCCGGCGCTGATCGGCCTGCGCCCGTCGTGGTCCATCGACTGGATCGCGCTGCCGGTTGGCGTGATCGTCGCGGCGATCTACCTCTTTGTGTTAGTTCGCGCCTCTCAGTGGGTGCGCGACAAAACCGAGTCCGATTATCTTCGCGTTGGGACAGGGAGTTTTATCTTTGCCATATTGATGATCCTCGCCCTGCTGATCGCCACGCCCTTCGCCGCCGATCCCAGCGGTCGCTATGTGATGTGGCTCTACCCGCCGCTCGTGATTCTTGCCGGAGTATGGTTGGGGCGGCTTCGAAACGGCGGTGAGGTGATCAAAGGTAAGGCGGCGATCTGGCTTGCCCCGGCGATCCTGCTGTTGATGGTCGGCTACAACCTGACCGGCATCGTCCGCTCGATGATCCAGAACCCGCCGGGGATTTCGACGCAGTACGCCGAGATCGCCCGGATGCCCCACGAATACGACGACGATCTGATCGACTTCCTCGACTCGATTGGCGTCGACCGGGGCTACAGCAATATCTGGGTGACGTTCCGCTTTGCCTTTCTCACCGACGAGCGGATCATCCTCGCGCCGCTGCTGCCTTATCACGAGGATATGAGCTACACGACGCTCGACAACAAATACCCGCCCTATACCGACATGGTGCGCGAAGCCGACGAGGTTGTCTACGTGACGGCCAACCATCCCCTGCTCGATGAGGCTATCCGGGTGCGTTTCACCGAGATGGGGATCACGTTCAAAGAGGAATCGGTCGGCCCATATACGGTATTCTATGA
>DAOUES010000247.1:0-12889 GCA_034430335.1 Anaerolineae bacterium
TGTGGTCGGGAATTCTCGAAGGGGCAGTGACGGGCGAGGTCTATTCGGGCGACGGGCGGGTGATCGTCGCTGCGCACCAAAACCCGCTTTTGCCCGGCGGAGAATTTCAATCCAAAGTGGCCGTTTTTGATGGCCCAGCTTCCGAAAGCTGGTCGCTGCCGGAGCTTTCCGGCCAACGATATTATCTTGTCGCGTTAACCGGCGGCCAGTTGATCGCGGCGGCGTCTTCGCCTGATCCGGCCTTTCCGGGCTTGAGCGCCTATGATCTGGCATTGGGCGACCGGCTCTGGCAGATCGAGAACGGCGAGGCGTTGGATTATCGCCAGCTTGCCACCGATAACCAGAAAATGTTTGCGCTGTTCGATGTTCCCGAAGGTGGGCGAATCGATGCGCGGCTGGTGGACGGAACGAAGTGCTGGGAATGGATCGATCCGGCGGCCCCACAGCCCGATCACCTGCTGGCGGGTGAGGTCGGCCTGTACGCGGTAGGAGTCAGCCGGGTGCAGGCGCTCGATCCGGAGCACGGTACACCGCGCTGGCGGGTCGACCTGGATATTTCGACCGAGGCGGGTGCCGCCTCTGCCGGGGAGAACCTGTACGTGGTTCCGGCTCCGACGGCGGAAACCGAATTCCGATCCGGCGTTGCCAGCCTGGAGGCTTCGTCGGGGAATCTCGCCTGGCACGCGCTGGGTAGTATGCTTGTCGAGGCGTTGGCCGTTCAAAACGGCACGCTGTGGGTGCTGACCAAAGACATCGATCAGGGGACGGTTTCGTTAAGTGGGTTGGATGCACAAACCGGCCTTGAACAAATCCGCGTGACCATCGACGGATCGCCCGATTCGCTGTATCGACTGGCCGCCGGGGATCGAAATGTGTATGTCCTGGGCGACTCGTTGTATGCATTCGGTTCCTGATGTGGTACTCTTTTTGTAGGTTTTCCCTGGCAGGTTAAATTCTGAACACAAGGGATCAACCGGAGATATGGAGCGACTCGTTCAAACAACCCAGGAATTATTAAACCTCCGGCTCAACACGGCACAATGCCGTGCGTTCGAGATCTATGCACGCGAACTGCTGGACTGGAACGCACACACGAATCTCACGGCAATCACCGACCCCGCCGACATCGAAGTGCGCCATTTTGCCGATTCGTTATCCTGTTTGCGTGTGATTACCCCCCGCCAGGGGGCGCTGCGGATTATCGACGTGGGCACCGGGGCAGGGTTCCCCGGCGTGCCGATCAAGATCGTGTACCCTTCAATCGACCTTGTGCTGGTCGAGGCGACCGTGAAAAAGGTCAGGTTTCTGGAGCATATCGTCGAGCAGTTGGGGCTTGAGCGCGTCTCGATCATCCATACGCGGGCCGAGACGCTGGGACAGGTAGCCGATCACCGGGAACGATACGATTGGGTGCTTGCCCGCGCCGTCGCCGCACTGCCGATCCTGGCCGAATACCTGCTGCCGCTCTGCCGGATCGGGGGGCACTGCCTGCCGCTGAAAGGGGAGAGCGCTCACCAGGAAGTCGTCGAAGCGCAGCACGCGATCCACCTGCTGGGAGGGAAGGTGATACAGTTGACTCCCATCGAACTGCCCACCGTCGCCGACACCCGCTACCTGGTCGATATCGAGAAGGTAGCCAGCACCCCGCCCAAATACCCGCGCCGCCCCGGTATGCCCGCCAAGCGCCCGCTGTGATTGGAAACTAACCGCAAAGGATGCAGAGGGCGCAAAGAACTGCTTATTACTCTGTACGACCAGACTTCGAAGGAGCGATCAAATGCCAAACCGGTTGGACGAATTCCGCACGTATCGTGAAAAGATGAACGCCCGCATATTCGAGATCGACCAGCGGGAGATCAAACGCTTCTTCAATCTCGACAGAGCCGCCTATCGAGACGGCGCGCTGGACGCGAAAACCAAAGAACTGCTTGGCCTCGTTGCCTCGACAGTATTACGCTGCAACGACTGCATCGACTATCACCTGGATCAGTGTGTGAAGGCTGGTTGGACGGACGAGAAGCTCTACGAAGCGTTGAACGTGGCGTTAGTCGTCGGGGGGAGCATCGTGATCCCGCACCTGCGGCACGCGGTAGAGACTATCGACCTGCTGCGAGCGGAAGAGGGTGAGTGATTATCTTTCTTCGACCTGGATCGTTCCGGCGTGAACGTGCCAGTGGGCGGCATCGCTCAGAAAGCTGCTTTCCAGCAGGGAGGGTTCGGCGGTGGTGACGACAACCTGTTCGACTTCGCCGATCTGCTCGATCAGATAGCTCCTCCGGTGCGGATCGAGTTCCGCCGCGACCTCGTCGAGCAGCAGGATCGGCGATTCCCCCGTCTGATGACGCATCCAGTTCAACTCGGCCAGCTTGAGGGCCAGCACAGCCGTGCGCCCCTGCCCACGCGATCCATACAACCCCAGATCATAGCCGTTGACCAGAAAACGAATCTCGTCGCGCTGCGGGCCGATGGTGGTCATACCGCGTTTGATGTCTTCGACATAGCGTTCTTTGAGCACACCCTGGAAACGCGCGACGATCTCCCCCGGGGAAAGTTGGGGAAGGGCCGATGCGCCCAGCGCGCCCGCGTCGAGGGTGAGCTGCCCGCCGGGGGTAGTGTTGGCATCGAAACCCGGTTCGTACTGCAACCGCAGATGTTCGTCCGCGCCGCTGAGGTCGCTGTGAAAGACCTGAGCGCGGTGTTCCAGCTCACGCACCAGCCGGTAGCGCCCGGCGATCAGGGTCGCCCCGTTCGTGGTGAGCTTCTCATCCCAGAATGCAAGCTCGGTGAGGTCGGGGCGCTTGCCCCGGAAATACTGCTCCTGGAGCTGTTTGAGCAGCGCGTTGCGCTGAACGAGGACCTTGTCGTACTGGCTGAGGGCATGGCAGTAGTCGGGATCGGTCTGGCAGAGGGTAATGTTCAGATAGCGGCGGCGTCCACTGGGCGATCCTTCGATCAACGAGAGGTCCTGCGGGAGAAACATCACCACCCGAACCTGTCCCAGTAAATCCATTACCCGGCGGGGCAAGCCGTTGACGCGCACCTCTTTCTTGAAGCGGGTATTACGCCCGTTTTGTTCGAGCATCAGGGTGACTTCGATGCGTTTCAGCCCTTCGGCAGTCTTGACTTCGGCTACCAGCCGCGCATAAGGGAGGGGATCGTCCTGCACCATCCAGTTGATCAACTGGCGGTCTGACGTGGTATAGGGCGAACGGGAGGTCGCCAGGTAGTAAATCGCCTCGATTAAGCTGGTTTTCCCCTGGGCGTTATCGCCGAACAGGACGACTGCGCCGGTCGGGAAAGGCATTTCGAGCCGGGCATAGTTGCGAAAATTGGTCAGCGAGAGATGGGTAATATGCATACTGCTGGCTTCCGGGTTGGTCAGAATGACTCCGGCGTGTATTGTAACATGCCGGAGCGAAAACGGTATGGATTGGATAATCGATTTTCCCGTTTAGCCGTGATGCCGGTGAAAGTCGTCGATCTGATCGGCGGTCAGTGAAACCGGCTGGCCGACTTGCAAGGCAAGGTGATACGCCTGCGCTGCCGTCTCGATGTCGAGGGCGTATTCAAAAGCCCGGTCGAGCGTCTCTCCGATGGTAACCAGCCCGTGATTTTGCAGCAGGAGACCCTTCAATCCGGGGCGCGATTGGAATATCGCCGCCGCGCCACGCCCGACTTCGGGCGTGCCGGGGGTCGCATAAGGAGCGATCGGGATCGTGCCGCCTGCCGGGATGAGTTCTATCGAGATGGCGGGGATTTCCTTCACCAGCGAGGCAAAGACGAGCGCATAGATCGAATGGGTGTGGACGACAGCGTTGATCTCCGGAATTGCTGCGAGGATAGCGGTATGGAGCGCCCACTCCGAAGAGGGCACGCGCCCCGGTCTGGCATCGACGACCTTGCCGTCCGGGTCGATGATGACGATATCGTCCGGCTGCATGTTCTCATACCATAACCCGGAGGGGGTGATCGCGATATGGCCATCTTCGCCGCGCAGGGAGAGATTGCCTGCCGAAAGCCTGATCAGCCCGGCTTCGGAAAGACGGAGCGCCGTTTTGTGAACCTGTTCGCGCCGGTCGGTGTAGGTCATGGGGTATCCTTCAAAGAACAATGGCTGCCGATCATGCCGCCATTATCCCCCCAGACCGGCAATTGATCCAGAGTCAGCCAGGTTATTGGAGCGCCGTATCGGAGACGATCAGGCCATCTATCAATTCGATGCGCCGCCCGGCGCGTTGGGCGAGGTCTTCATCGTGGGTGACCAACAGCAGGGTTTTCCCCTGCCCGACCAGCGTTTCGAAGATCGACCAGATCGTGTCGGCGGTTCTTGAGTCCAGGTTGCCGGTCGGTTCGTCGCCGATAATCACCTGGGGGTCGTTGGCGAGGGCGCGGGCAATCGCGATGCGCTGCTGCTGACCGCCTGATACCGCCGTTGGACGTTTGTGGGCATGTTCGGCGATCTCGACCATTTCGAGCAGGTGCATGGCCCGTTCGACCCGCTCGCGGGGGGTGAATACGCCGCAGAAATCCATCGGCGCTTTGACGTTCTCCAGCACCGTCAGAGACGGTAAAAGCTGGAAGAACTGGAACACGATGCCAATATGGATGCCGCGCCAGATCGCCAACTGGTTCTCGTTGAGATCGTTGGTGCGGGTGCCGCCGATAATCACCTCGCCCGATGTTGGCCGGTCGATGCCGCCGAGCATATTGATCAGGGTCGTTTTACCGGCCCCCGATTTTCCCAGGACGGCGACCATCTGTCCTTTTTCAATCGACAGGTCGATGCCTCGAAGGGCGGGGAATTCGCCCGATGGCGTTCGGTAGTTTTTGACCACCTTCTTTAGCTCGATCTGAGCGTGCCCGTTTGATTCTATAAGCTCGGGCTGAGCTGTTTGCAGTTGGCCGGGGCGGGCCAGTATACCGTTCATTATCTTCGTTACCTTTGAGATTATTCGTAAGCCAGGGCTTCTCGCACACTGACCTGTACGGCGCGGAAAGCGGGCATCCAGCAGGAGATGATCGCCAGAATGATGGAGAAAATCGTCCAGGCTGCGACCCCGTTGATCGAATAGAAATAGTCAAGTGATCCGCCAATAAAAGCCATGCCGACCGCCTGATTGAGCGCCCTGCCGACCGGGTACGCCAGCAGCGCGCCAAACAGCGAACTGACCAGGCTGATGACAATTCCCTCGGCGATGACGATCCCCCAGACCGAGAAATTGGTCGCGCCGACGGCACGCATCACGGCGATCTCGCGTGTGCGTTCCAAAACGTTCAAGCTCATCGTTCCGGCCAACCCCAGGCCGCCGACAACGGCCAGCAGCATGGCGACGACGAACAGCAGCCCTACGATGATGTTGAAGTTGGATGTGATCCCATTGCGAAACGAGATGGTAGAAGTCGTATGGGTAACCGGGAAATCGACACTGTCTTTGAAGTGGTCGGAGAGCGCCTGGGCAACGTCGAGTTGAAAATCCTGCGTGTGTTGGGTTGTTTCCACAACCAGCCGTTTGGCATAGTTCCGGGTTCCCCAATGATGTTGATAATAGGCGTCGGTGACATAGGCAAAGCCATTCGAGGTGGGCGAACCCAGCGGCGAAACCGCCCCGACGATCACCAGGGTTTCCTCTTCATCGTTCACTTTAAGCGTGATTTCCCTGCCGATTTGCAGCTCAGGATTATCGATCAGCACGTCCTGGGTAAAGACGACCTCGCCGACATTTCCAGAATCCAACCAACGCCCTGATTCGACGATGGGATTTGAATAACGTGAATCGGGAGGCAGACCAAAGACGATAATGTTTGGGCCTTCGCTGCCATCGTCCCGGACAAGCTGGCCGTTGCCGATATTCCACGCTTCGCAGTCCTCTACGCCGTCGATTCGCCGCGCTTCCCGCAGCAGTGTGTCGATGGGCTGGTCGGTCTGGAAATCAACGGCCACATCGTATTCCATCAGGTGGAAGATGTTATATACCATCGTAAAAAGACCTACGCGCACGCTGAAGATCGCGATAAAGACCGAGCTGGCAATGATCAACGTACCGAGCGTGAGGCGAAGACGCCCCTTGCGACGAAAAGTATTGCGCAGCGAGAGCATCAGCGGGCGGGGCAGGCCGCGCAGCTTTTCGATCAACCGGTCAATGCCTCCTTCCTTCTGGAGGGCATCGCTTGACCGTTGATCATAGATTGCTTCTCTGGCGGTGATCCAGGTTCCACGCAGTATCGGGATAACGGCGGCCAGGGGCGGCACAATCAACCCGACAAAAACCTGGAGAATAAGGATCGCCGGGGAGAGCGTGAAATATACGATATCGAAATTGATCCGGCCTGCAACGAAACGAGAAAAAGCCTGCGCTCCAAACACTCCCAACGGCACCGAGATACATACGGCCATCAGACCGTAGACCAGCATCGAAGCGAGATAGACGATCAGCAGTTGTTTGCTCCGCGCGCCGATTGTTTTCATCATCCCGATCTGTTTGGTTTGCTGTTGAAGAATGGCCGAGGTGGTGTTGATGACCAGGAACCCACTGAGCACCAGGCTGAAAGCGCCGACCACGCCCAGCACGACGACGAGGGTTGAGATGATGTTCATCCCCCAGTGATTCTTCGGGATATCAGTGACAAAAACGGTATATCCCTCGTTTTCGATTCGTTCCTGGATGTCGGCGATGGTGTGTTCAACCTCACCCCGGTTTGACGTATCGTTCAGGGCGATATAGAGCTTGTTGTAATCACGGGAGCCGATCAGCCAATCGAGGGTATCGAACGAGATATACCCATAGCCCTCGCCATAGTTCTCTGCCGGAAACTGGACGATATCGTGGACTACCCCGACGACTTTCAGGTCCTGAGTCCGCCCGTCGGCCAGCTCGATATGGAGGGTTTCGCCAGTCGGGAAATCGGGGATGTTGTAGTTAGAACGTTCGGCCAGCACTTCCCTTCGCCGAGGGGGCCACTGGCCGCTTTCTGACGTAAATTTTGCGACCTCAATATCGTCAAAGTCGGAGACTGCGAACAGGTGAAACGAACTCCAACTGCCCGGTGACACCTCGATATTGACGACTGTTTCATAGCGGCCCTCCGCCGCCTCGACCTGGCGCAGCCCGCTTACAAAATCGACCAGGCCGTCATCAAACGCCGAAACAGTCATGATCGCTGTTGCCGGGCTGCTGGCGATATATTCGCGTTCCAACTCGGCCAGAATCACACCGCGAGCGGTCGCAACGACGCCAAAAGCAAAAACCCCGACGGCAATGGCGAGGGCTACCAGTAAAGTCCGGGCTTTGTTATCCCATAAGTCGCGGAAGACTTTTTGCCAGCGTATATCGATAATCATTGTCTTTCCCATTACATAACGGCATGTCTATATTTGATCGCCGCGATCATGATTGAACATAATGTTCAAGTATAGTATAATTCATGCACCGGAATGTCTCAAGGCAAAGACCCGATCAATTTCTACGGCGTGTCAGTTTTGAACAAATGTCTACTTAGTGCAGGGGGATTCGATGGCAGAGGAGACTCTCAATCGTTTCGAACGTCGGAAACTACGCACCCAGCAGCAGTTAAAGCAGGCGACGGTCGAGTTGATCCTGGAAAAAGGTTACGACTCGACCACCGTGCAGGATATCACCGACCGGGCCGACCTGGGGCGGGGAACATTTTACGTCCATTTTCAAGATAAAGAAGACATCGTGTGGTCGATCCTGCAAGACAGCCTGGCGGGGATAATGGAGTCTATCCAGAAGTATATTCCAAGCAGCATCGAGGAAGTATCAAGGCTGTACCATATCTACGCTGCGATTTTTCGCTACGCGGAATCGAACCGTGCTTTTCTTCAGGTAGCCCTGGGCAAGAAGGGAAATGCGCTGTTGACCGCCCGAATCAAGGAATACGCGGTCGAGCAGATACGAACCAACATCCAGGAGCGTATCGCCCTTCAGGTTGTGTCATATAATGTCCCTATCGAATGCCTGGCGCGGTACAAAGCCGGGGCGTTGATCGAAGTCCTGCTCTGGTGGCTCAACGAAGGGTGTCCATTTTCCGCAGAAGAAATGGCCGCGACGTTCTATCGCATCGAGATGCATGCCGATCCGCTTGTAGAGTAAAGAACGCCTGTCACAAAAGACGCTTTTGGTGGTGTTAATGCTCCAGGTGGAAAGGAATGTCGATAATCGCGCGTGTCTTTCCCATCCAGTGCCGTCGATACATCAGCACCGTCTTGAGCAGCCAGGCCGTCCGGTTATGCAGGAGATATTGCCACCTGCGGGCAGGGACGAACTCAGGGATCACCACAGAAGCAAGCGAACCATCGTCAGCCTCTGCATCGAAGCGTTCCAGGTAATCGAACAGTGGGTCGATATAAGATCGGTACGGGGAGGGCACCACCACCAGCGGCGCGATCTCGTCCAGCCCGTAATGCCGCCACCTTTCCTGCAAGTGTGCCGCCGAGTCCGGCTCAATCTCAATGTAAACCGCCGTCACATCCTCTGAAATCTGCCGCGCATAGCGCAGCGCCTCGATCACGCCCTGGTGGACGCCTGCAACCGGGATCACAACGCGGGGATGGTGGTGCAGGCCGAATGATGGCTTCGCGTCGCCTATCCGCAGTTCCCTGCCGACCTCATCGTAATGTGTCCGGATGCGCATGAAGGCCAGCACAAACAGGGGAACCAACAGCACGACGGTCCACGCGCCGCTGACAAACCGGGTGACAGCGATCACCAGCAGCGCCGCACCTGTCGCCAGTGCGCCCAGGCCGTTCAGAATGGCCTTCAAGCCCCAGCGCTCCCCTCGCTCGCGGAACCAGTGGATGACCATGCCGGTCTGCGACAGCGTGAAGGCCAGGAACGCTTCCACCGCGAACAACGGGATCAGGCTGTGAGTATCGCCCTTGAAGATCAGGATCAGCAGTGCGGCCAACCCTGACAGCAGGAAGATGCCGTTGGCAAACACCAGACGGTCACCCACCAGCTTCAACTGGCGGGGTAGGAAGCCATCGTGGGCTATCAGCGCTGCCACACGTGGGAACCCTGTGAAGCTGGTATTGGCAGCGACGATCAGCACCAGCAGGGTGGAAATCTGGACGACCAGATAAACCGCGCCGGAACCAAACAAGCGGCGGGCCAGCGCCGAGAGCACCGTTTCGTCCGCGCCAGGAGCGATCGCCAGGAACTGTATCAGCCCAATCGTACCCAGGAACAGGGCGCCCATCAGAACGGCCATGGCAGCCATCGTCTGCCGCGCATGACGCGGTTCGGGCGGCCTGAAGACCGGCACCGCGTTGCTGATGGCCTCAATCCCGGTGAGTGCCGTCGCGCCGGAGGCAAAAGTCCGCAGCAGCAGGAAGATGGTCAGCGATTCGACGGCACGCGGAGCACTTTCGGCCAGCGAGCCAGGGCCTTCAACCGTCGCCACCACTGTCCCGTAGACAATCATGCCCAGGTAGACGGCCAGGAACAGGTAGACGGGGATGACCATGGCCGTGCCCGCTTCCTGCAGGCCGCGCAGGTTCACCAGCGTGATGACAGCCAGCAGGATCAGCGAGAGCACCGTGCGGTAGGGCCACAGCGCGGGGAAGGCCGAGGCGAGCGCCTCAATGCCCGCTGTCAGACTGACCGCCGCATTGAGCACGTAGTCGATGAGCAGAGCGGCGGCGGCGACCAGTCCCATCAGCGTGCCCAGGTTCTCGCGGGCGACGGCGTAGGTGCCGCCCCCGGCGGGATAGGCACGGATGGTCTGGGAGTAGGACAGGGTGAGGATGGCAATCAGGCCCGTGATCATGCAGGCGATGGCCCACGAGTAAGCCAATCCTGCTGCTCCGGCCACCACTAATCCGAGAAATATCTCCTGGTTGGCATAGGCCACCGAAGCAAGAGCATCAGGGGAAAGGGCGGCCAGCGCACGGACTTTATCAAGTCGTGACTCGGACAAATCCTCTGACGGCAGCGGCGATCCAATAACCAGTTCACGAATGTGTCTCCAGATCATAAGTGTCACCTAGAATAACCCGATAGGAGAATCAAAACGCTTCTTTCTTGATATACTGGATAATGCAAAAAATGCCAATCTCGCCGTACTGAAAGATTCCCGATCAGGCCGTACTGCTCAAATCGAGGGG
Source organism: Anaerolineae bacterium (assembly GCA_034430335.1). GTDB lineage: Bacteria > Chloroflexota > Anaerolineae > Aggregatilineales > UBA3940 > JAFGOY01. The sequence continues at coordinate 10,124 of DAOUES010000247.1, forward strand.
AATCTAAAACCCCCTCCACAGAAAACAGGAGGGGGTTAAAAATATGGACCCAAAGGGGCTCGAACCCTTGACCTCCACAATGCCATTGTGGCGCTCTCCCAACTGAGCTATGGGCCCTGCTGCCTGCCTATTATGCCGCACCGCCGATAGCTTTGCAACCTTTTTCGCCTCACTTCAGCAGCCCTGTGAATCGGCGTCAGGAAAAAGAATAGTTGTAAGTAGTGCTGTCGGTTAATGTTAAAAAACTTGACCGCCTTGTTTTATCTATGTTATAATTCGATGGCTTGCAGTGGCCAGATTTTCAGACGGAGTTTTGCAGTCAAAAGACCTTAGACGACAAGGTGTCGTCTTGTATATATATGGGGTCTCCTCTTGTGTCAGTTAGTTGTTAATGGTAGCTGTCGTGTCTAACCCCATTTCAGACAACCGTATTCTTCATCTTAATGTCGGCTTTCTTCTGGCGCAAAGTGCAGGGTACAGCCGGGAGATAAGTTTTGATCACCCAGAACCAATCCGGGCCGAAGATGTCATCATCAATCATCTTCATGGTTCTCTGCGATTGACACGCACACCTCAAGGGATATTGATGCGGGGCAGGCTCCAGGCTCAAACTCCTGTCGAATGTGTACGGTGTCTAAAACCCTTTGAACAGACTTACGAAGTCGAGATTTCTGAGTTGTTTGCATTAGATACGGCCAATTCCTCAGATACTGATCCCTATGTCATCGATGAAGGGGGAATCATTGATTTGACGCCAATCATTCGTGAAGAGGGGATATTGGCTATGCCGATGCAAATGCTGTGCTCTCCGGATTGCAAGGGGTTGTGCGCAGAATGCGGCACGGATTTGAACGAGGGGCCATGCGGATGCGAAGAAGACCCGATTGATCTGAGGTTGGCTTCACTCCGTATGCTGTTAAAGAAATAATCAGCAACACCGGCAGTCCGTCGGTGTTGTTTGCTTATAGAGGAGAGGCTGTTTTTTCCCCTGGGTTTCCGCTTTAGTTGGTCGTTCGTTTTATAAGGCTCATTTGTAATGGAGATCTATTGATGGGGTATAGTGAGGAAAGAGACGTTGAACTGGTTGCGGAACTCCTGGAAAAGGCTGATGAACAGGGGTACCTGACGACCGATGATATCTTGGAATCCCTGGCCGATATTGATGATGAAGTTTCCGATCAGGCGGAAGAAATTGTTGTTGCATTGGCGGCTGCCGGGGTCAAGATTTATGACGGAAAAGACAATGGCAAGTCATCGCCAAATGGCCGGCGGTCACTGGTGGTTGAGTTGGAAGATGATGAAGACGACGAGGAGGAAGACGAGGAGGAGGAGGAAGACGACGATCTCCTTTTTGAATTGGCCCAATTATCTGATCTGGCCGACGAAGACACATCCTTTGACCTCGCCGGAATCGCATCCGATGATACCGTCGGCCTGTATCTAAAGGAGATGGCACAGGTTCCCCTTTTGACAAACGAAGAAGAGGTGGACCTGGCCCGTCGATTGGAATTAGGGAAAGAAGCCGTATTTGCTCTGGCGCAGTCCAATGGCGACATTCCTCCGGTGGAGCGTGAAGAGCTTCGGCTTCTGGTGGAGGATGGTCAATCGGCCCGCGAGCATCTCATTAAAGCCAATACACGGTTAGTGGTGAGCATCGCCAAGAAGTATATCGGGCGTGGGGTGCCTTTTCTCGATCTTATTCAAGAGGGAAATCTGGGCCTGATGAAGGCTGTCGAAAAATTTGATTATCGACGAGGGTACCGGTTCAGCACCTATGCTACCTGGTGGATAAGGCAAACAATTACCCGCGCTATCGCCGACCAGGGACGCACGATCCGTGTGCCGGTTCATATGTCCGATCGCATCCGCCGGTTGTACAAAGCTGCCCGGCAGTTGGAGCAGACGAATGGCCGCAAGCCTACGCCTGAAGAGATCGCAAGGGTTCTTGAGCTTGAACCGCGAAAAGTGCAGTGGATGTTGAAGGTTAGCTGGCAGCCCCTTTCTCTTGAACACCCGGTAGGTGAGGAAGAAGACAGCGAGTTAGGCGCTTTCATTGAGGATGATACGACACCGACGCCAACCCAGAGTGTGCACGATAATCTCCTGCGGGAAAAAGTCGAGGAAATGCTGTCGACGCTTACCCCGCGCGAAGCACGCATTCTCCGCCTGCGATTTGGTCTCCAAAATGGAAGAAGTTACACGCTCGAAGAAGTGGGGCAAAAATTCGGCCTGACTCGCGAGCGCATTCGTCAGATTGAAGGTAAAGCCCTGCGACGTTTGCGACATCCTCGCAGATCGCGGCAGCTCCGTGATTATCTATTTTGATCAACTTTTAAGGCCGGATCGCATATGCGATCCGGCCTTTTTGGTGCATTTGTAGCGGTTCAGGACTTTTGGGAAAAAACTTCTTGCAATAACCCGGTAAGACGTGTTATACTGCAAACGTACTGGCAGAAACGCCGGTAGATAACCTTGAAGAATCAAACAACAAAAGGAGGTGGACGGACGAGGAGTAGAGCGAGATCGCAGGGCAAGACGCGATAGAGTGTCCGTTCCACCGCCGAAAAGTCCGGCGGTTTTTTGTTGCCGGGGCAGCTGCGAGACAGCTGGCAGTTCTTTAACAATCACAGAAATGACAGGTCAAGAAGCAAGCGGGAAGAAAGAAGAACCCCCCGCAAGAAAGACCCAGAGTAGTCTATCCGAAACTCGTTTCGGGTAGAAAAGACCAAGAGACCAACAAGTCCCAGAAGAGGGATTTGTAAAAAG
>DAOUES010000248.1:0-2910 GCA_034430335.1 Anaerolineae bacterium
TTGGGCAAGCTGATCGGCCAGCCTGTTGAGCCGCGCTTCCTGCTCCAAGAGATCGTCAAACACGGTGAGCATCTCCTCGAAGAGCGTGTATGTCCCGGCGATGGAGAAGCTCGATTCCTGGGGGAGGAATCCAATCGTCAGGCCGCGTGCATGGGTGACCGTGCCGTCGGTGGGGGTATCAGACTTTGCGAGCAGGTTGAGCAGCGTCGTTTTGCCCGACCCATTCGGCCCGACCAGCGCGATGCGCGCGCTGTGCGGGATGCTGACCGAGATGCCTTCGAAAATATCATCTGCGCCAAATGACCTGGCGAGATCGTGAGCGGTAACCAATGCCATAGTGATCCTTGATTATTCAATATGCCCACCGATTATAACGAAGGCGGGATAATTGGTCACTGCCATAAATCTGGATTTTGGGATAGCGATACCGGGTAAGCATCCTATATAATTCAGGGCATGATGAGCCAGGAACAGAACGAGAAAACAGCCCCGCGCCGCGAATATGTCGAGGCGTCGCACGTCAGCGTGGTCATCGGCGGCGTGATACTAGCCGTCGGCGGCTGGTCGACGCTGGTGTGGCTGGTCAACAATACGCTGCCGACCGTGCCGAATCGGTGGGCGTTTTTTGCCCTGCTTCAGGTGGCGCTGACCGGCACCGCACTGCCATTCATCCGCTTTCTGCACCAGCGATTTTCAACAGAGCGGGCGCTGTTCATCAACCCGAACGTGATGGTGCGGCAGGCCATATGGGTCGGGATGTTTGGCTCGATCTGCGCGTGGCTGCGGATTCCCCGCCTGCTGTCGATCCCGATCGCTGTGGTGGTGGCGCTGGCGCTGGTCGCAATCGAGTTTCTGCTCCGTATCCGGGAACGGACACAGTGGCGGCCAGAGTGATCTTCTCAAGCGAGCGATGCTGATCTCCGTCGCTCGACAATACCGGAGCAAATCATGAAATCCGATCTTGACTTTCTGATGCAGGAGCGCGGCTTCGATGCCATTGTGGTGATGGGTGAAGCCAGAGAAAACCCGGCCCTGCGTTATCTGGTTGGCGGCAGCCGCGTTTCGGACGGGATCGTCATCAAGAAGCGGGGCGAGACGCCGGTACTGCTGTGCAATGCGATGGAGCGCGACGAGGCCGTCAAAAGCGGGCTGCGGGTGGTGACGACCAACGACTTCGACTTCTACCGGCTTGTCAAAGAAGCGGGAAGTGTTTTCGAAGGCGAACTACAGATGTTCGCCAACGTCTTGAAACATTTTGAGGTGCGGGGGACGGTCGGCTTTTACGGGAGGGAAGACCCCGGCAAAGCCTACGTGATGCTCCGGCGGCTGGGAGAAATGCTCCCGGCGATCACCGTCAGCGGGGAACCGGAACCGACTATTTTTGACTTTGCCTTTGCAACGAAAGACGCGGGCGAGATCGCGCTGATCAGGTCGGTGGCGGAACGAACGAATAAAGTGATGGCCGAGATGGTCGAATTTGTCAGGGGTCACGCGGTCGTTCAGAATCGACTGGTCAAGGCAAAGGGCGATCCGCTGACCGTTGGTGATGTCAAGCGGTTTGTGCTGGGGCGGCTGCTTGATTCCGACCTGGAGGAAGCGGGAGATACGATCTTCGCCATTGGCCGCGATGCGGGCGTTCCCCACTCACGCGGGGAGGATGGCGATATCCTCGAATTAGGCAAGAGCATCGTCTTCGACCTTTATCCCAGGGGAGCGGGCGGCGGTTACTACCACGACATGACCCGCACCTTCTGCCTGGGGTTCGCGCCGGGCGAGGTGCAGCAGACTTACGAGCAGGTGATCGAGGCGTTCGATGCTTCGGTTGCCGCGTTGGAAGTCGGCGAGACCGGGAAGACCTACCAGTCGCTCGTCTGCGATATCTTCGAAGGATACGGGCACCCGACGCCGCGCTCGCGGCCCGGCACCGAAGAAGGCTACGTTCACAGCCTGGGACATGGGGTGGGGTTGGAGGTGCATGCCGAGCCGCGCCTCTCGGCGGTGGGCAGCGACCCGCTTCAGCCGGGGCATGTGTTCACCATCGAACCGGGGCTGTACTACCCTGAGCGGGGGTTCGGCGTAAGGATTGAAGATACGTTTTATGTCGACGAGCAGGGTGATTTCCATTCGCTCTCGACATACCCCAAGGATTTGATCATCACGCTCGAATAGGAGGCCGTTTGATGACTCAGGCGACGGCAGACGGTATGGCCCAGATGGAAGCTATCCTCCGGGCGGGGGTCCAGGACTGGTATGACTCGCTCGACGACCCGGCGGCGGCACAGGAGAAAGTGCTTCACCGGCTGCTGAAAGGGTACGCCCGGACCAAAGACGGAAAGGCACATGGCGCGAATCAGATAGATACGATTGAGGCTTATCGACGCGCGTTCCCGGCACGTACCTATGACGATTATCGCCCGCTGCTCGATAAGGTCTATACCGGCGACCTGGAAACCCTGCTCTATGAGGAGCCGGTCGGGATCGCGATGACACGCGGCACAACCAGCGACCACCCCAAGATGATCCCGATGACTCCCGACGATCTCAAATCGCGCCCGGCGGCTTCGCGGGCGGTGTTGAACCACGTTTTGCAATCCAAACATTTTGATATCCTGACCGGGGTCAATCTGAATCTGGGCTTCCCTTCACGGCTGCGGTCGATGACCGTCGGTGAAAAGGAAATCGACGTGGGCTATTCGTCGGGGATATATATTCGCCACGTCAGCAGCAAGACGATGATCAAAAGCATCCCGACGATGCAGGAGATCGATGCACTGGGCGGCGATCAGGGCCGCTCGGCCTGGGATCGGCGCTTCGAACTGGCTTACCAATCGGCAAAAGACGAGAACGTCACCATCCTGGGTGGGGTGGTGAACGTGTTCTTGAAGTTCGGGAAGTACCTGCACCAGAATT
>DAOUES010000249.1:0-9132 GCA_034430335.1 Anaerolineae bacterium
CCGGGGTCAGGCTGCCGACATACAGCTCAATCGGCGAGAATTCGGCCTCTATCCGCTGCGCAAGCTGCTGCGCCTCCTGTTCGACATTCCCATGTTGGACGGCCACCCGGAGCCGCCCGGCCCCTGAATCCATCTGGACGGAAAACACCCGGGAGATTTCTTCCAGGGCTTTCTTACGTGTTCTGATCTTCTTTCCGGCTTCGATCCGCCCGGTGGCGTGATCGATATACAACTGCGGTTTGAAATTCAATGCGGTGCCTACCAGCTTCGCTGCACCCCCGATCCGCCCGCCTTTGTGCAGGTATTCGAGCGTGTCGACGGTGAAGATCACCGAGGCTTTTCTGCGGATCGCGTCTGCCGCCTGAACCATCGCTTCTGCGCTTCCACCGGCTTCTCTGGCGCGGGCAGCGGCGAGAACCTGCCAGCCTGTGCCCATCGAGGCAGACAGCGAATCGTGTATGTGAACCGGTATATCCGCCGACTGCCCTGCCTGGACCGCCGAATCATAGGTGCCGCTGAGTTGTTTGCTCAGGGTGACGATCACGGCCTCTTTCGCGCCGTTCTGCTGCACCCGTTCGAGGACGTTGGCAAAGTCCTGCGGCGTGGGCTGTGAAGTTGTTGGATGCACCGGATCGACGGGTAAACGCCTGTAAAACGTCTCCGCGTCGATATCGACCTCGTCGCGCAGGGTTTCAGTGCCCCAGTTCAAATACAGCGGTACGACGTGAATCCGGTATTGGTCGATCAGATGCACAGGGAGATCGCAGATACTATCTGTGATCAGCGCAATCCGGTCCGTCATTGGCGATTCCTCGGGCTTCCGGTTCAACAGTATCGTTCTTGCCGCTACCTATATAACACGGCAAATCACCGAACGATGCACCCTCCGCTTCCCTGTCAGCAGGGTTCTGGAAATGCCGGGTCGGGAGCGCTACCCAATCGGCTGGCCGGATGTGACCAGTTTCAGGCCCAGTGCTTCGTATTCAGAGAGCTTGGCCTGTGCCATCGCCTCGAAATCGATCTCCGGGTGGACGACCGACGACGTGCAGTCGATCAGCATCCGCCAGCGGTTGATCAGTTCTGCCCGGTTGTTCGAATAGTACGTCACCAGCGAATCGGCGGTCTCCAGCACGCAGTGGCTTTTCGCCTGGCCTGCCATATACACCAGGTCATAGGAACCGATCAGGTTGATCAAATCCATGTTCAGCGTTCCCAGTGGTTCGCCGTCGACCTTGACTTCAGGTTCCAGGATCGAATAATGCTCCGTCTTTGGGATCGATCCTTTCTCGAAAAGTATCGGCTCTGTCTGTCTTGCCGCGCTGTGATAGGCAATCGCCTCGTACAGCGCCGGGCTGATCGCGTGCCCCGGTGTGCCTAACATCGTGTGATATGGCCAGATGGTCAGCACCTTTTTGGCCGCCTTCTCAAGCCGGTCGACATATTCGATGGACCACGCTTCCTCAAACACCGGCTGCCATTTCCCGTCCTTGACATCCTGGGCGCTGATCAACGTATAGGAGGCCGGGTGATTTCCTTCTTTGTCGATCCACCAGCCGGGATAGAAAATCTGGATCGGGGTATGGGTATCGAGCGAGGCGGCGATAGTCGTCACTCTGCCGAGGTTGGCAAACAGCCATTCGATGGTGCGGCGGGTGTCGTCGACCGCGCCGGGGACGCTCAACGCGCCGTCCTCGTGGATAAAATCGACCTGCGGATCGACCAGCAGCAGCAGCACTTTCTGATCGTCTTCCGCTGCCGGTGAGCAGTTTGCCTGCCGACCGGCGGCTGTGGCGCTGGCGATACCGGGGAGATACAACGTCCCGACTTTTTCCGGGGAGTAAAACGTCGGAGTGTTCATCATGATTGCTCCTCAATTGAACCGCTGAAATACATCTTCTGGCTATTGTACCGCAGGCACCGGGCTGTGTTCGAAACCTGCCGGTAGACTCGCGATCAAGTCGTGAGGGAGTGGGGAAACCGTGATGAAAGCGAGTAGCGCATTCTGCAGGGAAGTGGTATATCCATACTCTGGTGCGCCGGAATAGGACGGGTTTCTCATCCCGATTGTTCTGGCGATGTGCTAGGATCACATTCTGGAAGGGTAGGGTGCCTGGGTGAGATCGATGATTAAGCGTATGGCGAAGATAATCATCATTGGCCTGCTGGCCGGGATCGTTCTGGTGAGCCTGGTTGGATGCCTTGACCTGCTCACCGGTGATTCGGTAGGTGGTGGTGTCACCGGTCAGCCGACACCCTATGTGGTCTACGTCACGGCGACGCCCCCCGCAGTTGGTCCCTACCATTCGACGCCGCAGGCCGGGGATTCTGGCCTTGCTGCGCCCACGCTCGATCTCAGCCAGTCGACGCTGGTGCCTGTTCCCGCCGAAAGTGGTTCTGCCGAACCCCCGTCGCGTCCTGAACAGCCAACCTCGACCCCTGAGAGGGAAACCCTTGTCCAGCGTCCGCGTGAAGGGGCGCTCTATTCCAACCGGTTCGGGATCAACTTTATCAGCAGCGCCCAGCACGAAACGAGCGAGACGCGCTTCTATGCCGGGCTGGATGCCGGTGCCGGGTGGGACCGCTTTGCGATCTACTGGAACGAGATCGAGGACGAGACGGGCGACTACGAATACGACAATTACGACGAAACCGTCCGCGATGACGTGATCTACGGGCTGAAAAGCGATGTGATCCTGATCGGTACACCCGCGTCACAGGCCGACAGCGCTCACTACATCCCCGGTTCGCTGTTCGAACCGGTATTCGACGACGGCACCGATATCCCCGGCGAAGGCAAATCGATCAACGAGGATAATCCCTGGGCCGTGTTCGTCGACAGGACCGTTTATCGCTATATGCCCGGTGGGAAGCTCGCCAGGCAGGAACGCTGGCCGGAAGGGGCAGGCGTCCGTTACTGGGAAATATGGAACGAGCCGGATTTCGACCAGTTCTGGAGCGGCAGCGTCGAGGAGTACGCCCGGCTGGTGAAAGTCGCCTATCTCGCCGCCCGGCACATGGATCCGAACGCCCAGATCGTCGTGGGTGGGCTGGCCCTGTTCGAAAAGCCTGAGTTCGCCTACCGCCTGCTCGATATCTACAAAAACGACCCCGATCCGGTCGACCGGCGCTACCCGTTCAACGTGATGGCCGTTCACTCCTACAGCAACCCTCCTTCGTCCTTTTACGCCGTCGTGCAGATCGAAACGCTGCTTGCCGTTCACGGGTTGTATGACGTTCAGGTCTGGTTGAACGAATCGGGCGTCGCTGCCTGGAACGACTATCCGGGGCCGACCTGGGCCACCCGTGCCGACCAGATTCAATGGCGTGCAACGGAACAGGAGCAGGCTGCTTACGTGATTCAGAACGCGGCTTTTGCCTTCCTTGCCGGGGCCGATAAGGTGTTCCATTTCCAACTGTATGATGACTGCGGCAACCAGCCGCGCGGGACGACTTTTGCCCCGCATGATGGCAGCCTGTGCGATACCGGCGCGATCTGCGTCGGCGATGCGCTGGGGCTGCTGCGCAATGAAAGTTCGAATGTCTGTTTCAACCAGCACCCCCAGCCGGGAACGCCGCGCCCGGCCTATCATGCTTTCAATCTGGCGGCGGTGATGCTCGGCCCGGATGAGATGATCCCGCTGACCGGCTACATGCTCGATGGCCGCTGGCGGGTGGTCTTTGCCAAGCCTTCCACTGGCGAGATATTTACCCTGCTCTGGGACGAATCCGGGCAGCCCGGCGAGATGGCAATCGGGGCGCATGGAACGCAGACGTTGATGACCCGCATGGACGGCTACCAGGAATGGCTGGCCCCCAATGCCGGGACCTATCACATCCGGCTTGACCCGGCGACCAACCAGGCGCAGTCGCCCGGTTCGCCCTATACCTATATGATCGGCGGCCCGCCTGTCTTTGTGGCCGAGCAAACCGATCAGTCGATTGTCTGTGTGCTGCCGCTGCTCGATCTGAGCCGGACGGCGGCGCTGGTCAAGTGGCGTTCGAACGACCCCGGTATCACTCGCTATGAAATCTACTACCGCGACGATTCGTCAGAGGCGGGCGAGTGGGTGCGCTGGATCGAAACCGACCGCCCCGGCGACGAGATATTTGCCGCCGGGATCGGGCGCTCGTACAGCTTCTTTGCGCGCGGCCTGACCGCCGATGGTCAGTGGACGGCGGATCAGCCTTACGCGCAGGCGTGGACGACCTTGCAGTAAGACTTCCCCTGATTGTATCGGGTAGCCGGAATGCTCTCCCGGTGATCCTCGAACCCGGCGACCGGTGATCGGGAGCCGGGCAAGTGTGTCCGCCGTTTGTGGGCCGATATATCTCGGTCGTAGGGGCCGGACTTGCTCCTGCTCACAGGTCGGCGGTTCGCCCTTAGCCCGGTGCTTTAGCGCCGGGACCATATACGAATATTCCGAAGTGCGGAGCTTATTTCACTCCCCGGTTCTCATCGACTATAATCAATTATGGGCATACTTGATCGGTGTCCATTTGCTTCACATGTTGCGTATCTCTGGCATTTACACTCATGGGAGAAAAAGCATGGCAAAGTTCAAGATTACGTATACCACGATGTCGGTAGACGATACCGAGCTTCACAATGCATTCGACGAAGCGATTGGCCGGATGAAGGCGCTGAAAGGGGAGACGTTTCCGCTCCTGATCGGCGGCCAGAAAGTCGAAGCCGCCGAAACCTTCCCCATATACAATCCCGCCGATACCCGCGAGCCGCTGATCCATTTCCAGAAGGGAACTGCCGAAGATTCACAGGCGGCGATTGCCGCCGCGCGGAGCGCCGCCAAAACCTGGGCGCGGATGCCTTATGAAGAACGCTGCGCTATCGTCGACCGGGTCGCCGACCGGATCAACGAGGAAATGATGGAACTCTCGGCGATGATGATCATGGAGATGGGCAAGAACCGTGTCGAGGCGATGGGCGACGTTCAGGAGACGGCGGATTTGCTCCGCTATTATACCTACCAGATGCGCGAAAACGACGGCTTTGTCCGCAGGATGAATTCCTTTGGCGCGGATGACGTCAACACCAGCCGCCTGAAACCCTACGGCGTCTGGGTCGTCATTTCGCCCTTCAACTTCCCGCTGGCGCTGGCCGGTGGGCCTGCTGCTGCGGCGCTGATCGCCGGGAATACGCTCATCCTCAAGCCCTCGTCCGATGCGCCTTACACCGCCTACAAGTTCATCGAGTATTTCATGGACGAAGGCGTCCCCGCCGGGGTAGTCAATTTCATCACCGGGCCGGGTCGCACGGCGGGCAACGAACTGGTCACCAATCCCGGCGTCGATGGGATCACCTTCACCGGGTCGTACGATGTCGGCTTCCACCAGGTATACAAGCAGTTCGCTGCCGACTATCCCAAGCCGGTGGTCGTCGAGATGGGTGGCAAGAACCCGGCGATTGTCTCCAACAAGGCCGATCTCGAAATTGCCGCCCAGGGCGTGATGCGTTCGGCCTTCGGCATGGGCGGGCAGAAGTGCTCCGCCTGCTCGCGGGTTTATGTCCAAAAGGGTGTCTACGACGACTTCATGAGCCTGCTGGTCGAGAAGACGAAGGCGCTCAAGATCGGCGACCCGCTCGACAAGATGGTCTTCCTGGGGCCGCTGGTCAACAAGAACGCCTACGAGGATTATAAGCGGTTCATGGAGAAGGCCCGCGCCGATGGCGAAGTGGTCTACGGCGGTAACGTCCTGACCGGCGGCGATTTCGCCAACGGCTATTACGTCGAACCGGTGATCATCACCGGCTTTGCCCATGATCACGAACTGATCCAGAACGAGCTGTTCGTCCCGATCCTCGTGGCGGTGCCCTTCGACTCGCTCGACGAGGCGATGGAGCAGGCCAATGGCGTCGCCTACGGGCTGACGGCGGGATTCTTCAGCCGTGACGAAGACGAGATTCAGTGGTTCCTCGACAATATCGAGGCGGGCGTTGTCTATGTCAACCGGGCTGGCGGCGCGACGACCGGTGCCTGGCCCGGCTACCAGCCTTTTGGCGGTTGGAAAGCCAGCGGTTCGTCCGGTCGCAATATCGGCGGTTACTGGACTCTGCTGAACTATGTCCGCGAGCAGAGCCAGACCGTCATCAAGGGATAATTCTGTCGCTTATCGGCAGGGGCGTTACGTGGTGTTTTACAAATTAATCCGGTAATAACTTGCAGCCGTAGTAAATAGGCCATCCCTGATCGCCCCCAGTTCTGCCCCCTGAAAGGGGGAAGTGGCCGACCGTAGGTCGGTCGAAGGGGGTGGATCGTTGCTTGTCAGGTAAGCTGCATTTATTACTGTCATCAAACGCCCCTGCTTTGTCACCTTCGCAAAGAGCCGCCTGTGAAAAACAAACTCCTTTCAATGCACGATGCCATCGCCGAATATGTCCACGATGGCCTGTCGGTCGCCATCGAGGGCTTTACCGCCTTCATCTGTTTCGCCGCCGGGCACGAGATCATCCGCCAGGGGCGGCGAAACCTGACTCTCGTCCGCATGACCCCCGACCTGATCTACGACCAGATGATCGCGGCGGGCATCGCCAGCAAACTGGTCTTCAGCTACCTCGGTAATCCCGGCGTCGGGTCGCTCCACTGCGTCCGCCGGGCGGTCGAGAAAGGCATCCCCGCCCCACTGGAGATCGAGGAATACTCGCACTACGGCATGATCGGGCGCTACACCGCCGGGGCGATGAAGCTGCCCTTCTTCCCGCTGCGCAGCTACACCGGCTCTGATTTGCCGAGGGTGAACCCGCGCATCGGCCTGGTTCAAAGTCCCTACGGTGACGAACGGATCACCGTCGTCCCGCCGATCAATCCCGACGTGGCGATCATCCACGCCCAGCGCGCCGATGTCGAGGGTAACACCCAGTTGTGGGGACTGCTCGGCATTCAGAAAGAAGCTGCTTTCGCCGCCAGGAAGGTGATCGTCGTCGTCGAGGAGATTGTCGATCAGTCGGTCATTCGCGCCGACCCGAACCGCACGCTGATCCCCGGCCTGATCGTCGATGCGGTCGTCCACGAGCCGTTCGGCTGCCATCCTTCTTATGTTCAGGGTTACTATGACCGGGACAATGTGTTCTATCTCGCCTGGGATGAAATCTCGCGTGATCGCCAGAAAACCGAAGACTGGCTGCAAGCGTGGGTGTTCGACGTAAAAGATCGAGGTGCTTACCTCGATAAGCTGGGCGATGATGTCCTCGCCCGCCTCGAACCGGGTGACGCCCCGACCGGGTCGTTGAATTACGGAGCTTACACATGACGCCTGAATACACTTCCTCCGAAATGATGATTGTCGCCGCTTCCCGCGCCCTGCAGGGCGTCCGGACGGTCTTTGTCGGCGTCGGCCTGCCGAACATCGCCTGCAACCTGGCCCGGCATACCATCGCCCCTGACCTTGAACTGATCTACGAATCGGGCGTCTACGGGGCGCAGCCCGCCCGCCTGCCGCTCTCGATTGGCGATCCCACTCTGGTGACCGGGGCGCTGTCGGTCATCCCGATGGGCGACCTGTTCGGTTGCTACCTCCAGGGCGGGCGTGTCGAAGTGGCGCTGCTGGGCGGTGCGCAGATCGACCGCTACGGCAACCTGAACACGACCGTCATCGGCGAGTACGCTTCGCCGAAAGTCCGGCTGCCGGGTAGCGGCGGGGCCTGCGAGATCGCGATCAATGCCCACCAGATTTATATCATCATGCGCCTGAGCCAACGGGCCTTTGTCGAGAAGCTCGACTTTCTCACCAGCCTCGGCCATCTCGATGGGGGAGCGGCCCGCGCCGATCTCCGCCTGCCCGGAGCCGGGCCGCAGCGCGTGATCACCGACAAGGCCCTGTTCGATTTCGATAACGACGAGTGCGAGATGCAGATCACCGCCCTGTATCCGGGAGTGGAGATCGAAGACGTGGCCGCCGAGATCGGCTGGCCGATCCGCCAGGCGGATTCTATCGCGCCGGTTGCCCCGCCGACCGCCGCCGAGATTCGGATCATCCGCACGACGCTCGACCCGGCTGGAACGGTCACCGGTAGTCTGGCGTAGCCTGATCGTCTGGCGAACAGGATATCGCTGCGATACAATTCACCCCTGTTTCTGAACGTTCGAATCGACAAACTGGGAAATCGAGGGTCGACCTTTCCATGAAGTCTTCTCGCGTGAAGGCAGTATTACTCTTTGCCGCCATCTTGTTCCTGAGTTCGTTCCTGATCCGCATACGCTATCCCGTCTCTCGCCCGCCGCAGTGGTTCGACCGTTCGATGGCGTTTCAGTCGGCAGTGCATTTCCGCAACTGGGAGCAGACCTACCAGCAGTACCATCCCGGTGTCACGACGATGGCGATTGGGGCAGCCGGCAACTGGTTCTATCACGGTATATGCGACATCGATTCTCCTTTAGTGCGGCCCGTTCAGTTCGTCTACGACTGGGCGATGCTCCCCTATCAAACCAGCTACGGCAAAGACACCGTCGGGATGATCGTCGCGCTGTCGGTGGTCATCTCTGGCCTGATCGTCGCTACCGCGCTGGTCTTGGAGCGCCTCGGCGGGTGGAAGTTCGCCATCGCCGGGGGAGCGTTCCTGGCCTTTTCGCCGTTTTTCCTGTCGCAAAGCCGCGTGCTCCATGTCGACGCGCTGCTTGGCGCGTTCATGATGCTTTCGGCAGTGTGGATGCTGCGCTATCTCCAGACGAAGAAGCTTATTTTTATCATCCTGTCGGGCCTGACCGGTGGATTCTCGCTGCTCACCAAGTCCCCGGCGGTCTTTTTGCTCCCCTATACCGGGCTGGTGCTTCTGGTTGGGCTGCTCTATGAGATTATCCCTGCGTGGAAAGAGCATCAATCCGGGCGTGTTGGCTGGCTTTTGAAAAACGGCTGGCGGCAGCTTATTGGCCCGCTGCTCCTCTGGATCGTGATGGCGATCATCCCCTTTGCGCTCTGGCCCGCCATGTGGGTCATTCCGATGGACGTGATCGACGCCGTCTACCTCAAGGCCAACCTGAGCGTCTTTACGTCGCACCCCAAGCCGCGTTTCTTTGCCGGTCGTGTCTACGATCCGAACGAGCCGCCCAACCGCCTGTTTTACCTGGTGGTGCTGGCCTTTCACACTTCGTCTGTGTCGTTCGTGCTGGCGGTGCTGGC
>DAOUES010000250.1:0-2300 GCA_034430335.1 Anaerolineae bacterium
CGATCAGGCCGCGAACGAGCAGGTCAGAAATGATGATTTTGTCATTTTTCATTTGCTTATCCTGAGGTCAGTATTGCTTGTAAACCTGATCATTCAACCATACCAGTATTCCGTTCCCTCCACCTGGAAGGGGGAGGGATAGGGAGGGGGTCAAAACGGTGCCCTACATGTAGATGTCTACATGCAGATGTCTACGTGCAGCAGCATGTCTGTTACCTCACTATTTTGTAAATCTTCAATAGTGCCGGGAAATAATCCAGAACCCAGCTTTACAAGCCGCTGCCGTCTTTTATAGATGATAGCAATATCAGTCGTTTGCCTGCCCGACCAGGTGCTCGCCGCCATCAACATGAATCTCTGCCCCGGTGATGAAATCGTTCTGCGCCAGCGCCACCACCGCCTGCCCCACCTCCTCGACGCTGCCGGATCGTTTCATCGGGAGCCGCTCTACGATCCGCTTCCAGGTCGGGCCATCGGGATCGGTATGCGGCGAAGGGAGGATCGGGCCAAGCGTCAGCGTATTGACGCGAATATCGGGGGCCAGCTCGCGTGCCAGTATCGCCGACAGGTGCCGCAGCCCCGCCTTGCTGACCCCGTGCTGCACGAAGTCGGGCCAGGGATTGACTCCGCTCAGATCGGCGATGTTGACGATCAGCGCCGGGGCGTCGCGTTCGGCGGCGCGCATCATCCGGGCGGCGTGCTGGCTGCACAGGAACGGTGCACGCAGATTGACCTTCATCACGTGATCCCAATCGTCAGGGGTAATCGCGTCGAAGGGTTGTTTGACGAAGCTGGCCGCGCTGTTGACCAGGATGTCGAGCCGTCCAAAGCGTTCGTAGACGGCAGCGAACAGTTCGGTGATCTTGTTGTGATCGGCGAGATCGGCAGAGAAGGCGAACGCCTCGACGTTCAGCGCCTCGATCTCGGTGACGGTATTGATCGCCGCCTCGCGTGAGCCGCCGTAGTGGACGACGATGTTTGCGCCCTGTCCGGCCAGCGCCAGCGCGATCCCCTTGCCAACCCGCCGCGCCGATCCGGTGACCAACGCGACCTTTCCAGATAAATTCACGAGGGATCGTCTCCTTTGATTACGCGAGAAAACAAAAAGACAGGATTAGCAATCCTGCCTTCAGTGTAATCAAGTTGCGGCTGCGAGTCTACTTGCCGATCAGCTTGAAGAACTCGTCGCGCAGATCGCGGTTGGTGCGGAACTCACCGCGCTTGGCAGTGGTCACCATATTGACCCCGTGCTTCTTGACCCCTCGCAGCGATCCGCACATATGCTGCCCTTCGATCAGCACCATCACCCCCACCGGGTCGAGGGTTTCTTCGATCACGTCGGCGATTTCGTTGGTCAGGCGCTCCTGCACCTGTAGCCGGTGCGCGAACATATCGACCAGGCGCGGGATTTTGCTCAACCCGACCACTTTGTTACGCGGGATATAGGCGACGTGCGCCTTGCCGACGAACGGCAGCATGTGGTGTTCACACAGCGAGTTGTACTCGATATCGGCAACGACGACCATTTCGCCCTCGCCGTAATCCACGTCGAACATCGCCCCGTTGATCACCTCTTCGGCATCCTGCGTGTAGCCGTCGAGCAGTTCGCCGTACATCTTTGCGACGCGGTAAGGAGTCTTGACCAGCCCATCCCGGTTGGGGTCTTCGCCTACCTCTTCGAGGATGGCGCGGACGGCGTCCTCGATCTTCTCCAGGTTGTCGACGACAGTCGTGTTCAACCCTTTGACGATCAGTTCGTGTTTCAGTTCGGGGTCGTGGGTGCGGACATGGACAGCTTCATCCTCGTGGATGTGAAGATGCGGATGCGCATGTTCATGCCCATTTCCGTGTCCGTTCCCGTTTCCGTTTGTGCGATGCCCGTTCCCGGACTTCACGACTTCGATTGGTAGTGCCATGACTTTTTACCTTCCGTTACAAATCCCTGAGGCCATTCAATTGTGTTTACCATTACATCTAGTCATCTTGATGCGCCTGTCCGGGCCGATCTTACCTATCCATTTTCCCGGCAAAGTGCGAACATACCAACACATTATGCATATATCATACAAAATCTATACAAAATATGCAAATTATTCTCCGGGATTTCTCGATCTGGAAACCTTACCTGATCGACCAGCAATTTGATTGTACCGGGCGGGTAAGGTGCGTTCAACGGATCAGGGAGGGCCAATGTGCCGCCGATTTCGGTGCCGACAATTCTGATTATAATGGACGGGGTGACCGTTCTTACGTGGAGGGGACAATGGTAGGAGATCAGGAAGAAGCAAAGAAGAAACCCA
>DAOUES010000251.1:0-4088 GCA_034430335.1 Anaerolineae bacterium
TCGCCGCCGCTTCGCTCAATGCCCGGTAATAGGCCCACTCGTTCTCGACCAGGTCGTCGGCCCGCCGATTGATTGCATCCGCCGCCGGTTCGATCCAGATCGGGCCGAACTGCCCCGCTACCGACCGGGGTTCCTCGAACCCGCGACCGGCGACAAACAGACGCAGGTCAATCGTACGGGTGATCAACTCAAGCTCGCCAATGTTGAATGGCTCATAGGCCGGGAGCGGCCAGCCGAGGCCATCATACAGCGCGTCGAGGTCGATTCGCCGGAGGCTCCACTCCCCGCGCGGGGCATCCTGAATGATTGCCGCATGATCCCCGTCCGGGTTTTCCGGTGTCTCTCCGCCGAACAGCACCCACAGCGTATGATCGCCGTCATCGAATTCGATCCCATAAGCCAGATCGCCATCAGAGGGCGGGTAAACCCACACAAAGATTTCCCCTGCCGGGTAGAGAATCGTCTGGCGCAGCCCCACCGACTGCCACCCATCCGCGCCCGCCGCAGCGGTGAACCCTATCTCGGTGGCCCGGAAGCCGGTTTCCGGGTCGGTGTCAATGGTCAGCCGGGCGGCGGGCAGATCGTCGTCGAAGGCCCAGCCGAACGGGACGCCGTTCTCATAAGGGCCGGGCAGGTAGCCCGCGTTGAACACTGTACCGGGGTCGAGCAGCGAGCGATCCCGGTCGAGCACCAGCGATCCGCGCAGCCGGTAATCGCCGGAAGCGTCGGTGACCACCACCTGAGCGCCGTCGGCCAGCGCGAACGTCCGGTAGGGCAGATTGGTGCTGATCCGGTAGAGACTCGACTCGCCGGGCTGCAAACGCGCCGCCCCTGAATCGATCTGCCAGGGATAGGGCTGCCAGCCAACCCGCTGAACGGCAATTCTCGGTTCAATGGGCTGATCGGTCGGATTGGTGATGCGGATATCCATCTCGTCGATGGCATACAGGTCGCCGTTCATCGAGAGATCGACCAGCTCGACCGTCAGCGGAGTCGCCGTCCGTGCAAAATAAACCATCAACCCGGCGGCGATCAGCCCGGCCCCACCGGTGACCGCCAGCGCGGGCCACCAGCGCCGATCTGTCTCCCCGGTGTTCTCGCGTTCTACCTCCCCGACCAGCGCGATCACCGCCGCGATCAAAAGCGGCACCCAGTAGATGAAATAGCTTTGCAGGCTTCGATACGAGAACCACAGCGCCACGCCGGGCAGGAACCACAGTGTATGCTTAAGCTGCCGGAAATACAGGCCGTAGAGCAGCAGCAGCGACACCAACACGACGAGGCTGACCAGCGAATAGAATCCCTTCGGGAAGGCGGCAATACCGGCCTGGGTAAGCGTCGAGAACCCGGTGCCGAAGGGGATCATCGCCGCCCGCAGCGGCTCGAATACCCCCGCCCACCACGCGGAGAAATCGAGCAGCAGAAAGGGGCCGTTGACGATCAGAAATACGCCCCCGGCGATCCCGGCGAAGAACAGCACACGCCGAAACGGGGGGCGCTGGTCGGCGTCCTGATCGTCGAGCAGCAGGCGCAGCAGCAGGAAGGGAGCCAGCCCCCAGGGAGATTGTTTGTATGCGCAGGCCAGCCCAAACAGAATCGCCCGCCCGGTGGGACGGTTCCACGAGACGACCATCGCCACCAGCAGAAACATCCAAACGCCGTCGCTCACCCATCCCAGCGCGTGATCGAGATACGCCGCGTTCATGTAGAGGGGGATCAGCGCCACGCCGCGCAGCGAACGCGGCGCATACAGGTAAAGCAGCACGACGACCGCCGCCACCGAAAGCGCATAGACAATCCGCACGTCATGAACACCCACCAGCTCGAGCGGCACCAGGATCAGGAAATGGAGCGCCGGGTAGGGCAGCCGCGTCGATGCGCCGCCGTCCAAAAGGGGGGTCATGAAGAAATTGGTCACCCGGTAGACATGATAGGCCGCGCTCATATCGTGGGTGTAGGGATTCTCGCCGCGCAGCAGCAGGTCGACCGCGTAGCCGGAGAACAGCGCCGAATCGGTGCCCATCTCGCCGGGCGCGGTCAGCATCAGGCGCGATACAAACTGCACGGAAAACGCGAGTAGTATGGCCGCGAGGATCGTCCACTGCCAGCGGGTGGGGTTCCGGCGGAGCACCCCAACGCCCAGCAGGAAAAAGCCGATCCCGTACATCACGAAGGAAGAAACGACCGGGAAAATCGACCAGAGGGCCTGCGGATGCTGTCCAAACGAGCCGCCAATGGTCAGCAGGTACAACCCGGCAGCCAGGAACCCGATCCGCACAACGGCGGTGGATATCTTTCCATCCTGTTGATCCAGGGCTGTAGTTCCAGATTGTCGCATCGGCGAATCCCCCGGTGGAGGATTGTAGCCGGGGGATAACCCAGGGGCAACTCAAACCAAAAGGGCACGTTGTGTGCGCCTCCTGCCTGTGCTACACTGCAAACAAGCGACAAAACTATCTGAATCCCGCTATCACTATACCCCCGATCAACCTGGTAGGTACAAATCGTAAAGAGGCCGTGGCAATGACGAACGACCGACAAATCACAAAAATCGCCCAGTTGGACAATCTCCCGCTGATCCGTACGTTTGTCAAAGAGTGCTGTGAGACGACCAACCTGGACAGCCACACCGCTTACGACCTGGTGCTGGCGGTGGACGAAATCTGCACGAATATCGTTACGCACGGTTACAAAGGTCTCGAACCCGGCCCGATCACGGTCAGGTTCAGGGCGGGGAAAAACCAGGTCACCATTAAAATCAGCGATAAAGGCCACACTTTCGACCCCGGAAACGCGCCGGAGCCGAACTTAGACCGGGACTGGAGAAAAAGACCGGTTGGCGGGTTGGGGCTGTTCCTGGTGAATAAAATCGCCGACGAAGTCAGCTACGAGTCTGGCCCTGACGACATGAATCACCTGACTCTGGTGAAAAAGCTGCCGACCGGCGCAGAGGTTGCGAAAAAGGACACCCTATCAAAGGGTGCCGATAAAGATAAAAGGAAACGGGGGCGAAAGTGAACGTCGAGGTAACACAGCACGGCAGCGTCGTTCTACTCACGATAGAAGGCACGGTCGACACGCTCACTACCAACGAACTTAGCACCATCTTCGAGGAACAGATCAACAGCGGGAACGTCCGGCTGGTTACCGATTTGAGCGCCGTCGACTACCTGGCAAGTGCCGGGCTGCGGCTGCTGCTGACCATCACGAGCCAGGTGCGGCAGAAGGGCGGCGATCTAAAACTCGCCGCGCCAAACGAGAACGTCAGGCGGATCATGGAGCTGGCCGGGATATTCACCCTGATAGAAATGCACCCCAGCGCGGAAGCGGCCATCGAGAGCTGTTCTCAATAGATCAAAGGTGCTGCCGATCTCGATAGCATCTTCAAGGCGCAGGGCGACTCGATCCTCTGCGCCTTTTACGTTATACTTTCGCGCTGTTGGGTGGCGGACAAACTATATTTCGAACACGATCACCCGGTTTTCGCGAGTATTTGCCGCCCTGTTCGAGACCGGGGTGTGACCAACAAAATCGACTACCTTACGAGGTGCAACTTGACCGAACAGAAAGGCTTTACCCTCTGGATGACCGGTTTATCCGGCTCCGGGAAAACAACTATCGCCAAGATTATGGAGAAGCAGTTGAAGGACCGCGGCCTGAAGATCGAGCGGCTCGACGGTGACGTGGTGCGCCAGTCTCTCACCCGTGACCTGGGTTTCAGCAAAGAAGACCGCGATAAGAACATCGAGCGTGTGACTTTTGTCGCCAAGCTGCTTTCACGCAACGGGGTCGGTGTCATCGCCAGCTTCATCTCGCCTTACCAGGCCGTGCGTGATATGGTGCGCAGCGAAACGACCAATTTTATCGAGGTGTTTGTCTACGCCCCGCTGGAAGTCTGCGCCGGGCGCGATGTGAAGGGCCTCTACGAAAAGGCCTTCGCCGGTGAGATACCGAACTTTACCGGCGTATCCGATCCCTACGAGGAACCGGCCAACGCGGACGTGGTCGTCCCCACCCACGAGGAAACCCCCAAAGAGAGCGCCGCACGGCTGATCGCCTACCTGGAAGACAAAGGCTACATCCCCTCA
>DAOUES010000252.1:0-2847 GCA_034430335.1 Anaerolineae bacterium
GGTCGAAATCCTCGATGCACCCGCAGCGGGCGATCACACCGTCAGCGCCACCTGGGATTTGTCGGCTGCCGGTACGCACTGGGAGCTTCTCCATGTGCTGATGCCCAACGACATTTCGTCGGGGCAGGCGGAGTTCACGTTGAACTGTACGGGCGGCACCTGCGCCGGTGAAGACCTTGTCGCCCCGGTGCTTTCGACGCCCGCCGATGGATCGACCGTCAGCGAGTTGTGGCCCCGGCTGTACTGGTCGTACCCCGGCGAGTGCAACCCGGAGGGCTACCGGGTCGACCTGGCGACCGATCCCAGTTTCGCCGATACGAGTCTCAGCGGCAGCACCGGCAACCCATCGACCGACTGGGCACCGGGCGATTACCTCGCCCCCGCCACCACCTACTACTGGCGAGTCGCGGGGGGCAGCGGCACCGAGTTAGGCCCGTATTCCGATACGTGGTCGTTCACCACGCCGAGCGCGACGACCGGCGGCGAACCCGCACCGGGCGATACCGGCGGCAGCGACGAGAAAGGCGACGGCGAACCGGGCGAACCCGATCCCGCCGCCTGCCTGATCGCCCCGGAGCAGACCGCCCCGGCGAACGGTTCGACCACCAGCGAACTGTGGCCCAGCCTGCAATGGCGCTATCTGCCCACCGACTGCGTCCCGGATCGCTACATCATCCACCTGGACACCGATCCCGGATTCACCAGCACCGCGTTGAACGGCGGCACCAGCGGCCCCTCGACCAGTTGGGCACCCGGCCACGAACTCGACCCCGATACGGTCTACTACTGGCGTGTCGGCAGCGTGCGCGAGGATTACCTCGGCGAGTGGTCGGCGACGTGGAGCTTCCGCACCCCGCCCGCCGAACCGGGGGTCTGCGACATGAACGCCCCGACCCTCGACTCGCCCGCCGATGGCGCTGTCGTCCGCGAAGACTGGCCCACCCTCAATTGGTCCTACAGCGGTGACTGCGCCCCGGAGGGCTACCGCATCGACCTGGCGACCGATCCGAGCTTCGCCGATACGAGTCTGAGCGGGGGCACCGGCAATCCCAGCACCCGCTGGGCACCCGGCGATCCACTCGACGACTGCGAAACCTACTACTGGCGCGTGGCCGGGATCATCGGGTACACCCTCGGCCCCTGGTCGGAAACGTGGGAGTTCTCCGTCAACGCCTCGCGGAAGTGTACCTACTGACCATTAGAATCAACCGGGGTGGAGTCGTGCAGACTCCACCCCGCAGTCAATATCGAGATAATGACAGGGGGAGTCAACCAAAGCGGGCGCAGCACGCTGCGCCCGTACGAGACAAGATTTGAATGGGAGCCGATCACCCCCCTGTGAGCCGCAAGCGGCTCATCCGTCCCCCCTTAGCAAAGGGGGACGACATCACGCGGATTGCGAGGATCGGCGGTGGGCAATGATCGCCAGCACCCCGATCACGATCATCGCCGCGAGGGTGATCGCGGTGACGATCCCGCCGATCAGCACGATCACCGGTTTGAACTCGACCAGCACATACTGGTTCCGGCCCGGCGTCACCGGGATGCCGATCAGCCCCGCGTAGGTATCGACGATTTGCGCCGGTTCCCCGTCGATGGTCGCCCGCCAGCCGGGATAGTTCGGCACGGCGAGGGTCAGCAGCGCGTTCTCGGTCGTGCTGACCGTCACCTCGATCCGCTCCGGGGTGACCATCTTCGCCTCGGCTTTGTCGACTTCGGGGCGCTCGACCGGGAGTTCGAGGGGCAGGTCGCCCAGCGTGATCCCCATCTCGCGCAGGTCGACCTCCGGGGCGGCGATCAGCGCGCGGGCATAATCGACATCCCCCGCCGGGCGGTAATCGTAGACGAGGTGGGCAAACGGGCGCGGATCGAGCGCCTCGTAGATCACGTAGATTTCGCCGTTGTAGTTGCTGTGATAGCTCATGATCTGCACGTTGGCCGCGTCGGGTGGGTTGGTGCCGTCGAGCAGCGTCACGTATTTCACCGCGAACAACTCCCAGAACCTATCGACGGGAAGCTGGCGCAGCTTGTCGGTGGTTTCGAGCGTCAGGGGGCCGGTGCCGTAGATATCGGGGATGTCGAAGGTGGGGCCGAAGCCCTGCAAACCCGCCGCCCCGTCGACGTGCCACTGGATTCGTCCATGCGGCTGGACGATATCGAGTATCTCCGGCGGCTGGAGATGGTTCTCCGGCGTATCGGGAAGGTAATTGACCAGTCGCATCCCCACCGTGAACAGGTCGAACACGAGGATCGGGATCAGCAGGGCGGCGGCCTGCCACGCCGGACCTTCGGAATCCCGCCGCCAGCGCAGCCAGCCGAAGAACAGGGCGGCGGTCAGCGTGACGACCGACAGCGCATTGAGCAGCCCCCCGGCGATGGCTTTCTCCGGGTTGAGCTTCCCGACGTACCACATCACGATCAGCAGCAGGCCGACGAATCCGAGGTAGACGGCGGCGATCTTTTCGAGCAGTGCGGCGGAATCGTCCCCCGGCTGCGCGTCGTCGCCGGTCAGCCAGTCAATCTGGAGGACGGCGAGCGCAGCCAGCGCAAAGGAGAACAGGAACGCCGCCCGCTCCTGGGATCGGAAAACGTTGAAGCCGGGCACCAGCACGTAGAAGAAATCGTACAGCGCGCCGTTGCCGCCCAGCGAGAGCATCAGCGAGAGGGTGGCCGTGCCGAGCCAGAACAGGTGAACCGGTTTGCGTCGAAGCACCGCGCCGAGTGCGAGCAGCAGCCCGGCCACGCCGACATAGAGCGGCGAGACGATCCCGTCGGGGTTGGGCCAGAACAGGTGCAGCCATTCGCCCGGTTCGAAGCCAAGCGCCTTTTCCATGTAACCGTAATCGA
>DAOUES010000253.1:0-14954 GCA_034430335.1 Anaerolineae bacterium
CGGGAAGGGGAGCACCTTCTGGTTCACCCTGCCGCTCGACCACTAGGGCCTGTTATGCACTTTTTCGCCCTCACCCTAAATCCCTCTCCCTCATGGAGAGGGACTTGCCGCCTGTTCTCCATGAGGGAGAAGGGCCGGGGATGAGAGCTTCTAGCGGCTGTCTCGTGCCGGACACTCTAAACAGAGTTCGTAACATGCTTTAGCGGAGCAGCGGCAGCCGGATGCCGCGCGGCACGGAGTAATCCCGTTCGATCAGCCCCACGTCTTCGAGCTGCTTCAAGTAGTGAGACGCCGAACTGGTGCTGCACCAGTCGAACTCGTCGCGCATCTCGCGCAGGGTAGGAGCGTAGCCATGCGCCTCGCAGTAGCGCCGGATGAAGATATACAGGGCAGCGGGAGTGTTCCTGACTTCGCGCATGAGTTCGCGCTCGACCAGCCGGGTCGAGATCGATTCTTCCGCCGGTGGATCGGCGCTGGCTTTGTCGGCGGGGCTGTTGTAGTAGCGAACGATCCATGTCTCGCAGGCCAGGCAGCGGATCAGCAGGCGGTCGCGGGTGCGGTATTCGCACACTGCTGCCCGGCCACATTTTTCGCACACGACCGGCAGGCGCTGCCAGGATCGATCACGGCGGGTTCGTTTGAAGTCTACGGCCATTATGGTGTACCTCTAAATCGCTTTTCAATACCAATCCAATACCGGTGCCCCAGGCTTTCGCCCAGACATTCGAACTACGTTACCAGAAGTTCGTTGCGCCAAATGGCTCATTCCCGTAAAATAGGGACGACTCTACATTGGGTGAACTTCGTTCAAGAGACGTGAGCAAAAGTATGGCTGCGCAACCCGCACAAAATGATGATCGAATTCAAGCACTGGCGAATATCCTCAGTCTGCTGGCAATAATCGGCGGAATGGATAAAGCCGCCGTCCAGCGCGTTTTGATTGCGCTCGGCTCAAACCTGATCGCCGGAACGGGGGCCGGGCGCATCGAGACGGACCTCGCGGCGCGGCTGCTTGCCCAGGTCGCCAACGAAGACGGCGAAGAGGTGGCGCTGCGCATCGCCTCGGACATGGGCTTTGTTGCCAACGCCTGGAAACCGGTGCTGACGGAGTTCGTCACCAGCGATCCGTATCGCATCGTGCCTTCCGCCGAGATCATTTACCAGCTTGTCAACTACAGCAGTTTTACGCTCCAGAACTACGGCGCGTTCGACCGCTTCGGCGGGCCAGACCAGGTGATCTCAATGCCTCAACTGACCGCCTCGTTGAAACCTTACCCGGTTCCCGACACGGGGCTGGTCTGGGAACTGGTCGGGTTTGCCGACCCGCCCGACCAGGCGCTGGTCGGCACGAGCCTGGACGCGATGTACCTCTTCAAGGCGGCCTCGTCGAACGTCGACCTGCGCTTCTCCGAACTGGAGCGCAACGCCGATTCCGGCTCGCGCCAGGAGCACGACGTCCGGGTCGACGACGGCCTGTTCGCTGCCTTCGTAGCGGGACTGCTCGGCGACCTGCTGTACTGGGCCGCCCGCCTGCGGGCGGACGTGATCACCGGGCAGCAAACATGGCGGCGGATCAAAGCGCTGATCATCGCCCCGGGAGCCGACGTTCAACAGGACATCGACTCCTACCCTGACGATTTTGAGTAATTCACAGGCTAACATACCCTCTTAAGAAGGTCAATATAGCGACGGTGATAATCCCGTTTGGATTCGGTTAGAACGGGCGTTCTAGCGCGGATGGATGGGGATTCCAGGCGATTTCGTCACCTGGGGCTGAAGCCGCCGGGCTAAACCGGAGATCGAGGCGGCGGGGCGGGTTCAGCTTCCGTCGCGGAGGTTTTCGAGCGTTTGGGCTGCGAAGTGGATATCCGAAAAGATAGCTGTGCATGATTCGCCGGTCGGGGATTGTGACGAGAAGCCCAGATAGACTTCATCGATTGGGCCAAGTGAGAAATAGCGGATCATGTTCCAGGTTTTGCCATCGGTCGATGCGTGAAAGGCGAACGTGTCGCCGATTCTGGCGACTCTGAGATAGACCTGATTACCATCGATGATGGTCGAGTTGCAGTCGTCGGATAGTCCGCGAGTGACGACGGTGACGACGGTCGGGTTGGCCTGTGGGGAGTATTCGAAACAGAGTTTGGCGCAGCGGCTCTCGTCGACGATAACGGCCAGCACGCCTGCGTCGAAGGTCGATTTGAAGCCGACTTCGACCTTTGCGGAGAGCAGGCAGTCGCCCATTACCGGGAAGACGAGGCGGGGTGTATTGGCGCTGATGATGTCACCGCCGGGGCTGGTGAACCAGTCGGTGTGTTTGTCTGCGGTGATGGTCAATGACTGCTTATTGTCGACGTGGAAGTCGAGGGGATCGTTTTGCCAGTGAAGATCGGCGGGGATGGCGCTAAGAATGATAGGACTCATGGGTTTTCTCCTGATGCTATGATTACCGGATCAGCATTATACCACGCGGGGGCAGCGGATAGCGTGACAAAGTGGGGGGTGAAATGAGACAAGCATATGAACTCTGCTTGAATCGCCCGATAAGACACAGCCAATGCCCTCATCCCCGGCCCTTCTCCCTCATGGAGAAGGGGGAACAAGCAGATTAAGTCCCTCTCCATGAGGGAGAGGGATTTAGGGTGAGGGCCAAAAAACGCATGATAGGCTCTAAAGATTGCTGAGGCATTTTCTCTTCCCCCTAAAATGTCATGCTACCGGTGCAGCGGAGGGTTTTTCCAAGACTTTCACCAAATGATACAATGCAAACCGTCCGCAACCGGAGCAGCGCGGAAATGATTGAGCGGCTGGTTTTGAATGTGTGAATCGGGCAATGACTTGAACGACAGGTTGGTACACTGATATCACTGGGAGAGGCCGTATGCCCTGTAACGCGTGGCAAAATTTAACTGTTGTCAAAGGCTACCTGGAGGGTACTCGACAACTTATACCTCTCGCCGAGCCTCAAATTGATGTGATGATGCGGTTAATCCAGGCAACCCAGTCGAAGGTGTCTCGTGTGCTTGATATCGGCTGCGGTGACGGCATTATCGGGCGGATAATTCGCGCCGCCTATCCCGAATGCACACTGGTTTTTGTGGATTACTCCAAACCAATGCTTGATGCTGCGATGGCAACACTCCCACCGCAGCCGCCAAAGACAACCTACTACCTTGCCGATTTCGGCGAAGTTGGCTGGCAAAAAGATATCACTTCGGGGTTCGATGTGATTGTCTCCCGGTTTGCGATTCACCATGTCCCGCACGAAGCGAAACAGCGTCTCTATGAAGAAGTATTTGAAATGCTTAATCCGGGGGGAATTTTTGTTAACATCGAACATGTTGCCTCTCATGGTTCGTTAGGGGAGCGTTTGTTCGATGATTTGATGATCGATGCACTTCACCGGCAGAGTGAGCAGAGCATCACACGGGAGGAAGCGGCAGAAGCATTTCAAAACAGGCAGGATAAAGAGACTAATATCTTAGCCCCGGTTGAGGAACAATGTGGGTGGCTTCGCCGGATTGGGTTTATTGAGGTTGATGTTTACCTGAAAGTAACCGTGCTGGCGGTGTTTGCCGGGATCAGGCCGGGTTCATAACTCCATTCTGGCCGGTTCGCAATCGTTTAAGTCCCATTAATGGTTAAGGCGAAAACCCCGATCCTTTGTATAATAAGGAGGGCATCTTTCTTATTCGTCGGGGCGGCCTGCTGGCCGCCTATCTTCGGAAGGGACTTCATGAAGCGAAAGCCCCAACACCGCCGTACAGCGATCCGGATTGCCGGGATCGCGATTCTGGTCTGCGCACTGTTCGCAGTTGTCTCCCCGGCGGCTTCGCAGACCAACATCGACCTGGTGGAGATCGTCGACATCGATACGACGGCGTTCCCCGACGTGACGATCCAGGCGCGGGTGGTGGGGCCGGATCGCCTGCCGGTTGAGGTGCTCAACGCCGATGCGGTCATCCTGGCCGAGAACGGGATCGAGCAGCCTTTTACGCACGTCACCGTCGACGCGGGGGCGCAGGTCGCGCTGGTGATCGACCTGGGGGCGGGGAGCGACTCGCACGGGGTGACCGGCGAGCCGCGCTATCTCGAACTCGCCGCGCTTGCCGAACGCTATATCGAGGGGATGGGAAGCAACGACTCGGCGATGCTGGTCGTCCAGGACGAGGCCGGGATGGGCGTCGTGCAGACAATGACGAGCAGCAAGGATCAGCTCCGCGCAGCGCTGGCGGCGCTCGAACCGAATTACGGCACGGCGACCAACGGCCTGGCTGCCGTTCAACTGGCGATTGAAGAATTACAGGCGATCACCGGGTCGAGCAAGACGCAGGCGGTGGTTTTCCTGACGACCGGTGTGCAGAACGCGATCAATCCCGGCTATGCGGCGGTCGAGACGTTTGCGAAGGAATTCGGGATTCCGATCTACGCGGTGCTGTCGCACGCCACCGAGAGCACCTTCGGGCCGCGCCTGGAAGAACTGGCGGCCAATACCAACGGTCGATATGCCTTTTACGTCAGCGATGCCGACCCGGCGGTCGAGGATATTTTCGCCGGGCTGGAGTTGATGCGCGTCCAGTTCAAGTTCACCTTCCGCTCGACCGACGGCACGAACGCCGAGCGCTCGATTGTGATCCGGGCGCGCGGGGGCGGATCGGGCGCGCCGCAGGATTACTGGAGCTACGCCGTCTCGCTCGCCGACCCGGTGGTGGTGGTCGACGACCCAGTCTCCGGCGCAGAGATCATACGGAAGGCCGAGACGTGGGATCAGAACCCGGATTCGATCCGGCCCTCGTCGGCGAACGTGATCGCCCATCTCGAATGGCCGGACGGCTACCCGCGCCGGATCGAGAGCGCCCAGTTTTACGTCGACGGCGAGGCATACGGCCCGCCGCTGATGGATACCGCCCCCGGCGACAATCTGCTGTTCGGCTGGGATTTGCGGACGTATCGCACGCAGGGGGACAACCTCGCCCGGCTGGAGATTCAGGTCGTCGACGAACTGGGGTATATCGCCCGGAGCGACGAAATGCAGGTCGCGGTGGTGGTCGACATCCCCGCGCCGCCGCCGGAGGAAGTGATCGAGGAGCCGGCGTGCACTATGGACGATGGGCTGCTGGTCTACCTGCGCTGCTTCATCTTCGAAGGGGCGGGGATGATCGCGCTGGTGATCGCGCTGGCGACGCTGATCATCGTAATGATCATCTGGCGGAACCGGCGGCAGATCGCGCAGACGGCTGAAAGGGCTACCGAAGCGGCAAGCGAGGCGGTGAGCCGGGTCACCCGGCCAGCAGGCCAGCCGCGCGCGGCGGCGGCCTACCTGACGATCATCCGGGGCGGCAGCCCCGCGCTGGAAGGTCGAAAATTCTCGGTGCCGCTTGGGACGATCACGCCGATTGGCCGCGATAGGAGCCAGGTGGTGATCGCGCTGCCGGACGAGGAAAACTCGGTGATCAGCCGCAAGCACTGCGAAATCCGCGACGCCGACGGCGTTTTCAGGCTGCGCGATTTTGCCAGCAAGTACGGCACCTATTTGAACAATGTCAGGCTGGCCGAACTTGGATCGGAGGTGCTGCATCACGGCGACGAGATCGCGCTTGGGCCAATCGAGCGAGGTGGGATATTGTTCCGGTTCGAGTTGGCGATGGAAGACGTGGATGTGGAAGAGGTCGATGAGGATGAGGTGGTTGAAGAGTAGCGGTGTCTGATTAAGTATGTTAAGAATTAGCCATGATCACCCCCCGTATTTCGCAGAGCGAAATACTGCCCCCCTTAGCAAGGGGGGCGGCATTCTACCCGTGTCAAGAGTCGAGTCGGCGATCAATCCCCTTAGCAAGGGGGGGCGGCAAAATTCGGGGGTGTGAAGTAACGAATAGAGCAATGAGCACCCCCTGTGAGCCTTCGGCTCATCCGTCCCCCTTAGCAAGGGGGACAGCATATGTTGTTATAACACAGTGGGAATTGTTCAGGAGAGTCTGAATGAGCGTTGGCGCGCTCGAACCGAATATGACGGTCGGCCCGTTCATGGTGACCGAGTCGATTGCGCGCGGCGGCATGGCGACCGTCTACCGGGCGCAGCGCCAGGATCGCAACGGCAGCGAGGTCGCGTTGAAAATCAGCCGGTTCGCCGAGACGGACAAACGCTACGGCGACGCGGTGCGGTTCGAGGCGAACCTGCTCGAACACCTCGATCATCCAAACATCGTCAAGCTGGTGCCGATCCCGGTGCCCAATCAACGGGTGTTCCCTTCGGCGGCGCGGGCGATGCAGATTCGGGGCAATCCCTGGTATTACGCGATGGAGTTCATGGCGGGCGGATCGCTGCTCGACTATGTCGAGCAGGGCGGGCGGCTTGCCATCGACGTGGCCGTCTCGACTGCCTACCAGGTGGCGCGCGGGCTGCTCTATATGCACAGGATGGGCTACGCGCACCTCGATACGAAGGTCGAGAACATCCTGTTCCGCTACCCGGTGGAAAAGGGCGCGCTGCTGCACGTGGTGATCGTCGACTTTGGGGTATCGGCGCAGAACGTGCGCGGCATGCAGGCGACAGGCGGCACGCTGCTGATCATGGCCCCGGAGCGCCTCACACCGCCCGACCCCGACGATCCGCCGCTGGACGCGGGCAAGATGGATGTCTACTCGCTGGGAGTGACGATGTATCGCATCCTCACCGGCCAGTACCCCTTCATCGGGAATTCGCAGCGCACGCTGATCAGCGCGATATTGAACGACCCGGTCACCCCGCCAAACGAGCACCGCGCCGATATTCCCCCCGATATCGCCGGGCTGGTGATGGCGTGCCTCGCCAAAGATCAGATCGACCGGATCGGGCTGCCCGACCTGGTGGCCGATCTGGAGCGGCTGCCGTATCGAATCACGCGGCTGACGCGCGATCTGAGTGGGTGAGCGGGTGCGGCTCCCGGCGCTGAAGCGCCGGGCCAAAAACGATATGTCGAACCTGCGCCCCCCTCTGACGAATCTTTGGTTCGCCATCTCCCCCTGCCAGGGGGAGATCAGGGTTGGCGTAGATCAAGCAGGCTCCGAGTCGGCTCGTCTTGATCTGAATGGCGGATAAATCCTCCGAGTTGAAGCGATGCGTTTCTGTGAAATGGGGGATTTGTGGGCGCTAATGCGCCAGAACTATCGCTCTGGAATACCCAGGACTGTCAGGCCGTTTATTCGTTGGAAGTGTTCAATGTTTAGCGTAAGTAAATTGGCAACCCCTCAAAATCCCTATCCCCGCAGCAAGCTACGGGGCTTTACGGGATTTTGCCCCTTGCGGGTACGGGGTTGCTTGACAACTGCACCAGGGCTTCGCCCTGTGGAGCCTTCGGCTCCGGCCATTCATCCCCCCAGCAAGCTGGGGGGCATTCTGGCAAGTGCAGTAAAGGGATATCGTGCTCAAGTGCGGTAGCAGCAATAAAGGTGTCGGGGAGACCAATAACCTTGTTTTGACTGAGAAGAGCCGCCTGAATATCCGCGGCCCGGATGAGGATTGGCCGGGTAAGTGGATAAGAATGCATCGGCTTGAACAAATTTCTGAATTCGAATTCCCGCCCTGCTCGCCGCGCACCAACTTCCAACTCAAATACGACAATGTCACTGGTAACGGGTACCCCGTAGGCCGCTTGAGCACTCTCGAGAACCGATGGCGACTTGGTTTGTCGCAGATGAGCGATCAGAACTGAGGTATCTACGAGGAAGACTGACTGCTGTGCCATGCTTGTGTCCACTTCTTTTGAGCATCGGACAACAGGTCTTCGATCTCAGGCCAATCCGCCCAGGCTCCTCGTGTCCGGTCGAGCATCTCTTCGATGGTCTCTTCCTGTGTACTGTAGGTCCAGGCCATCACCTTAATCTCCTCACCCTCTTCCAGTTCAGGAATGGGATCAAGCGGGGTGAAACGACCATTTTCGTATCGCAATCTCAAACTATCCATCATACTCTCTCCTCGATGCTGCCCTTATCATACATAGATTACGGTATAAATGCACGAAGAAGCAGATGTCAGTAAGCCATATAAATCGTGATAGTGTAGATACAAATACTCGGATCACTGCCTGGGTGGGCGGCCCGGCTTCCGGTTTTTGACCTCCGGGCGGTTCAAGTCATCGGGGTGAATGAACCAGTTAGCGCCAACCTTTTTAGCGGGAAGGGTTCCCGAATCTATCAGCTTACGAACTGCGCGCTCGGTTATCTGCAATCGCTGCGCAGCCTGGCCGGTCGAGAGGAAGGAATCCAGCAAAGCCGCCAGCTCACGAATCCGGGGAGGCGAGTCGTCGTCGAGATTTCGCTCGATAAGACTCTCAATTTCCTCAACGTGTCCGTAATAATACGACAAAGCAGCATGAACATCAGCCGGGGGAAGTCCATAAGCCTCTTCCAGTTCCTGGTAATTCCAACCCTGATAAAGCACATGGTATACAATCTGATGTACGCCAATGCGATGTCCTTCCAGCCGGGGTTTCCCATCAAGGATATCGGGCGAACTGACGATGGAGATGCTGCTTAAGATTGTTGTCATAGTCACTACTCCTTCAGACCTTCCAATACAAATATCTCAACATTGAAGGGATATTCTTTTCGATTGCCCGTTCATTTATCGAGCGGACAAACGCAACAACATCGTCTGGAGATCGATTAAACGAAAAGAAGATAATTCCTGCATAAGATAAACCCAGATCGAGCAACTGCTCATGAAGGTGTCGAAATCCTTCATCTCTCACGATCAACGCACAACCGATTTTTCTTGCATGAGCCAGCACACGAAAATCAGATGTTTCACCTATCAGGCCCTGTTCAACCACTGTGGTGATATACAGGTTCATCGCCCGGATGGGAGAGATGCACCTTTGGTCGGCGTTCTCGTCAAGCATGAAAGCCGGTGCGCTTCGTTCAGGAATCTGCTCAGGATCGCTGAACAGCTTGATGAGCGCCTCGTCACTCAACTGACGATCCACAGGGTTGATGGGCATGGCTGCTCCAGATTAATAGTACCGGAAGAGGTACCTTTTTGCATTCTTAGTATATCATAGAGCCAGGACAATAGCATCATGAGACTGGTGATTTGTAAAGTAAGTTTTTGTAATATCCCCGGCGCTAAAGCACCGGGCTAAAAACGATACGTCGACCGCAGGTCGACCGGGGAGGGCACAGCAGCGCTGTGCCCGTACAGCCGGGATGTTGATTTAGGGCGGTTCAGGGATCAAGCAAGCAGTGAAACTACATTCGGAGAGTTTAATATTTTGACCAATATCGACAGCATCGGGTATACTGGCGGCATGTTCTACGAAAACTACGGCGCAATCATCGCACGGTGTGTTATGTCGGGTGACCTGACCCAACGATGGGAGAGGTGCGCCTGTTTGTAGTGTAAGAACATAAGTAATCTGTCGGTTGAACGGCTGTGGGCGCACCCCGCAGCCGTTTTTGCTTTTTTACGCGAGGGACTTGACGATGATACGGTTGAACGATGTGGCGGTAAATTATAGCGGGCGGGCGATCTTCTCCGGGTTGAGCTGGACGATCAACACGCGCGACCGCGTGGGGCTGGTCGGGCCAAACGGGGCGGGGAAGTCGAGCCTGCTCAGGCTGATCGCGGGGGAGATGATCCCCGACGCGGGGCAGATCGACCGGGGCAGGCTGTCGGTCGGGTACCTGCCGCAGCAGGTCGAGCTGGAAGATGGGCGGACGCTGATCGAGGCGGCGATGGTGATGCCGCCGGAACTGGCCGACCTGGAATCGCAGTTGAACCGGGTCGAGGAGCAGCTTGGCGATCCGGTGGTCTACAACGACGAGGCGAAGCTGGCCCGCGTGCTGGATCGGCAGGAACGGCTGCTCGAAAACTTCGACCGGCTGGACGGGCACCGGCATGGCAGCCTGGTCAAAGAACTGCTGGCGCATCTCGGATTTTCGCCCGACGATTACGATCTGCCCTGCGAGGTTCTCAGCGGGGGGCAGAAAAAACTCGTCGCGCTGATCCGGCTGGCGGTCGGGAAGCCTGACGTGCTGCTGCTCGACGAGCCGGACAATCACCTCGATCTGCACGCGAAGCGCTGCCTGGAGAGCTTCATCAGGGCGTACGAGGGCGCGGTGGTGATTGTGTCGCACGATCGCTACCTGCTCGACGAGGTCGTGACGCAGATCGCAGAACTGGAAAACGGGCGGCTGACTCTCTACGTGGGGAGTTACTCGGCGTATGCGACCGAGCGGGAACATCGCCTCCTGCGGCAGCAGCAGCAGTATGTCACCCAGCAGAAGGAGATCGCCCGGATCGAGGCGTCGATAGCGCGCTTCGAGGAATGGGCCAGCCGGGTGGTCGACGAACGGCACATCCGGCAGGCGCGGTCGCGGCGAAAGATGCTCGAACGGATGGAGGCGAACGGCGAGATCATCGAGGCGGTGCGTGAGCGTCGGCGGATGGGATTGGAACTCAACGGCTGGCGCGGCAGCAATGAGGTGCTCAAAGTCGACGGCGTGTCGATGGGCTTCGACGGCGACCTGCTGTTCGTCGATCTCAACTTCCTGATCCGGCACGGCGAACGAGTAGGGATGATCGCGCCGAACGGGGCGGGGAAGTCGGTGCTGTTCCGGCTGATCCTGGGCGAGTTGGCCCCGCTCGAGGGGCAAATCAAGATCGGGCCGAGCGTGAAGGTCGGCTACTACGCGCAAGAGCATCAAACGCTGGCGGAGTGGATGGATCGGACGCCGCTCGACCTGGTTCGATACAGCTATCCACGCAGCGAGGGGGATGCAATCGCGTTCCTGACGAAGTTTCTGTTCAGCTACGATCAGGCCACGCAGCCGATTGGATCGTTGAGCGGCGGCGAGCGGAGTCGGCTTCAACTGGCCTGCCTGATGCTCGAACGGCCCAACCTGCTGCTGCTCGACGAGCCGACCAACAACCTCGACATTCCATCGGCGGAAGTGCTTGAGGAGACGCTGGCGACTTTCGAGGGGTCGATCTTCGTGATCTCGCACGACCGGTACTTTTTAGATCGGGTGGTTGACCGGGTATTGGTGCTGGAGGACGGGGAACTGGATCGGTATGAGGGGGGCTACAGCGATTACCTTGAGGCGGTGGGGTGAATGAATGATTTATCCGCGAATTGCGCGAATTGATATTTTTCGCTCGCTACCGCTCGCGATTGATTCGCCATCAGCGATGTCCGTACCAGCGGCTTTTTCAGGTAGTGTATCCACAGCGGATAGAAAACGGGCGACCGCCAGGGTCGCCCCTACGAGGTGGGATCAGGTTTGGCGATAGGCCAGAATAAGTGTCGGGTGATTCGGTCGATAGTGTCGTATTACAGGTCCTTCAATTCCGGGGGATAGAGGTAATAATTCGCCGCCGATGCCGCCTGCGCGCCCTCGTGGACGGCGGCGCTGATCTGGTGGGAGTGGAGATAGGTGACATCGCCCGCCGCATAGACGCCGGGCACGTTGGTCTTCTGCTCGGTGTCGACGACGATGTAACCCAGGTCGTTTACTTCGACGCCGAGGGCGAGGGCGAACTCGCTGCGTGGATCGGCTCCCTGGTGGCTGAATACCAGCTCGACCGGGAGGCGCTGCCCTCCGGCGGTGATCAACGCCTGGATCATCCCATCGTCGATTTCTGCCGACTCGATCTCATCGACGATGAGCGGAATGTCGAACGCTTTCAGCCGTTCCAGAACGATGTCGCTGATATTCACGTCGGGGCTGTTGGTCAGCAGGGTCAGCTTGCGGGTGAAGCGGGTCATCTGGAGGGCCATACATGCCGCGTCGTTGGTATTACCCACCATCACCACCTGTTTGCCGATGGCGTCGTAGGCATCGCAGGTGAGGCACCAGAACATGCTCCGCCCGACGGTCGACTGCCAGCCGTCGAACCGGGGCCAGCGGTCGACGGTGCCGGTGCAGAGGATCAGCGCGCCCGCGTGCCAGCCGCCTTCGGGGGTGGCGGCGATGAAGGTGTCGCCGTCCTTGCGGATCGAGTCGATGGGGGTATCGAGAATCTGCACGTGGTCGAAACTGGCAAGCTGCTCGCGGCCCTTGACGCGGATCGTCTTTGCGGGGATCCCGCCGGGGAAGCCGAGGAAGTTGCGATTGATCTGCGCCCACTGGGATCGCCCACCGCCTTTGTCGAACAGGGCAACGCGGCGGTTGTATCGGGCGAGGACCAGCGCGGCGGACAGCCCGGCGGGGCCGCCGCCCACGACGATCACTTCGGTTGTTGATGTGGTCATGTGATAAATTCCTTTGCGCCGCTTTTACCCATATGATGTTGATTGGCAATTGCCATACCGGAGTATACCATATTGGCCGGTTCCTTGATCCAGCGGCAAGGTTTCCAATATCGAACTCAATCGGCGGCAAATATGCACTATTCTTCTCTCGGAATCAACTGAAACTGCACCGGTGCGGCGGATGGGTGCATCGCGCCGCCGCTGTCTTTGAACTATAATCAACAGGTAGAGTATGTATGAAGGAGTTCACCTTATGACAATGTCACCCAATGAAATAATCCGGGCCATTGAACAACTTCCTCTGGAAGAGCGGCGTTCTTTGATGGAGCGCCTCCAGAGTAGGGTGACAGTAACTGATACAGCCTCGCGGAAACGAGAAAGTCTGTTCGGTAAGTTTGCCCGGCCCAACCTTCCTGATGTCAGCGAAGAGGAACTGAATACCTACCTTCGTGAGGTTTCTAATGCATGGAAGGAGGATTTTGATGACATCGACACCGATTGAGCCTGTCTATGTTGTCGATACCAATGCGCTGCTGTGGTATTTGCTCGACGACAGGAAGCTCAGTTCGAGAGGACGCGAGGTCTTCCTCGCCGCCGAACAGGGTCAGGCACAAATCCTCGTCTCCGCGATTGCAATCGCGGAGCTTTTTTATGCTGACAGGAAATGGGGCTTCTTCGAAGATTTCGAAGTAGTCTATCAGGCTCTCAAAGCACAGCCCTATTTTGAGTTCATTCCCTTCGACGCCGATCATGTACTCGATTTTGTTCGCGATGAGGCTGTGCCGGAAATGCACGACCGGATCATCACTGGTCTGGCGTATCGCCACAATGCGCCGATCATTTCTTCTGACCCGGAGATTGCAGCATCAGAGTTGGTGCAGGTCGTCTGGTAATAAATCGACTGTTTTCTCTGGCGGGGACGACGACCGGAAACAATTGCCAGCGTGACCGTCTATTTCTTCCAGATGGTTATACTTTTGCGAAGGGCTTCCCGCCCGAAGCGCCCCATTTGCTGGCTGCTGTTCCCTTTTCGCTGGGGGAGAACGTAGACTTTTTCGGGTGTAAAGCCGAATTCCTCGGCCAGGCTGGTACACAACAGGTCAACCGGGATCACTTCTCCGCCATAGCGGACGTTATCGTTGACGAAGGCGACCTGAGCGCCCGCTTTGCACGTTCGATAGAGTTCGGCGAAAACGAATGCCATTTCGGTGAAATAGCCATCCACCATTGAAAGAATTCCCCGATTGTTGATCTCGCCCCGATCCCACCGCATCTGCAATGCCTGATTGATCTCTTGCAATGCCGGATGACTCTCGACGATATCGAATATCTCCGAGAAACGATCTTCGCGGCCCTGCTTTGAATATATCCCCCGTAAAAGGTCGATCTTTGACCGGTTTTCGACCGTGCATGAAAGCTGGCTCTGGCGCAAGGCGCGAATTCCCTCTTCGCCGATTCCCAGGTAAGCCAGCTCGAGCGCATAGGTACGGGTATAGTCGTAGCGATTGCAGTACGGCGGGGAGGTGATCACGGCGTCGAACCGGTTCTCATCCAGCGATGGAAGCACACTGAGCGCACTGCCCCGCAGCAGGCGTTGATCGCCGGGCTTTGCGGGGTCTTCTTGCAGGGATGCAATATCGTCGATGATCGTGCCCAACGCGCCTAATATCGCCATTTTCATCGATGGCAGGGTGCCTTTGTCTACCCCCTTGATGGTTTTTTTACCTGCGGCGGTTCGCCGTTTATTTCGCTGTATGACTTTTTCGGCCCGGCTGTCCCAGCGTAAATACTGGCCGTCTTTGCGCGTATAGCTGACTTCTTCCAGTATGCCGGACAGGATCAGGCGAAGCAGCGTTCGCGCCTGGGGAGACAGGTTGAGCGTATCGAGCCACTCCGTGTAGGCCATCAGGTCTTTTTCTGCGTCGGCGGGAAAGGCGCTTTCGGTGATGACGATGTGCGGAAACGGTGTGTCTGTTTCGGGCGGTTCGGTTGTTGCGATCTGCTCGTAGAGCGCCCGCAGTTCGTCGATGTCATACCGGTAGAGATATGATTTCGCTTCCCATGACAGGTAGCAGTTGGGCAGAATTTCGATGCCTACCGCGTCGATCCCCCTCGACTTTGCAACCAGCAGAGTCGTGCCGGAACCGCTGAACGGTTCGAGGATCGTATCGCCGGGGTTGATGCCGAATTCGTCCAGCAGCGCCGCGACCAACTCAGCAGAAAAGCCTTCACGGTACTTGATCCACCCATGAACCATTTCGCCTTTGTTGCCCTGGTAGCTGACCAGCTTCCGGTCGAAGCGGTCGGTTTCTTCGAGGATGCTTTCGTAGGTGTTTTCGAGGTCGATACGCGAATCTTCAGGGCAGACCTGCTCGTGAGAGAAGGTTGCCCGAGAAAGGTCTTTTTGGTCGTGTTTCTGGCCGTCCGTTACCGGAAAAAGTGGAAGCTGCATCCCACTCCCTAAGAAACTTCATAATTGGCAATTGTCTGACAGGAGTATACCATAATGAAGCTATCCCTGTTCCATCTATTGAGGTTACGAAATATGGCCGACGAAATCAACGACAGATACGCTGCCTGGGTTTTGGATCAACAGCAGAAGAGCATCTTCTTTCATCAGAAGCTCCATGAGTGGGGTGTGTTGGAAGTCGCCTACCAGATCGAGCAGATTCAGGGCGAATTGTTCGATTGGAATCTGGATATGTTGAATATATCGGAGGCCGCCTG
>DAOUES010000254.1:0-1745 GCA_034430335.1 Anaerolineae bacterium
CCGGGGCCAACCCGGAGCGGTCGGGAACCGGGTATTTCATCAGGCCGGTGCGCGGCTATACGATCACGCAGTATTTCCACCCCTGGCATCCGGGGATCGACCTGGCGCTGGCAACCGGGGAACCGGTCTACGCCTCGGATGGCGGGACGGTGGTCTATGCCGGGTGGAACCCGGTCGGCTACGGCAACCTGATCGTGCTGGATCACGGCAACGGCTGGCGCACCTATTACGCGCACCTGAGCGCGGTCGACGTAGGCTGTGACGGGTGGATTCCGCGCGGGAGCATCATCGGCGAGATCGGCTCGACGGGCAACAGCACCGGGCCGCACCTGCATTTCGAGATGCTGCGCTTCGGCATCGCGGTCGACCCGACGGGGTATATCAGGTTTTAGCGGCGGGCATTTCCAGGTCGACAAACTTCACCAGGAGAACCCATGAAGCAGATCACCGATGGCGTGTATCAGTTCCGGGGAATGGCCGCCGGGGGCGTGTACCTGATCACCGAGGGTGACGGGCTGACGCTCGTCGACACGGGGATGCCCAACGCCCCGAACCAGATCATCAGGCAGATGAAACGGGCGGGCTACGCCCTCACCGACATCAAACACATCCTGATCACCCACGCACACATGGATCACATCGGCGGGCTGGCGAAGCTCAAGACGGTCAGCGGGGCGGAAGTGATCGCTTCATCAGCCGAAAAGCCCGACATCGAGCGCGTGGCAGCCGTCGACCGGGTGGTGAATGACGGCGACATCCTCGAGGAGGTAATGAGCGGCTTACAGGTGATCGCCACGCCGGGGCACACTGCCGGGCACACCGTCTACTGGCACCCGGAACGGCGGGTGCTGTTCATTGGCGACGCATTGATGAACTGGGTCGGGCGGCTGTCGCTGCCCTTCGAAGGGCCGACGCTCGACATGGAGCAGGCGAAGGAGTCGGCCAGGCGAATCGCGGTGCTGGAACCGTCGATTGTCTGCTTCGGGCATGGCCCGGCGCTGATCGAAGACACGGCGGCGCAGATCGAGGCATTCACCGCGCGGGTTTGAACATTTTTACCCGGTCACCTGGCACCTGATGCACCCGGCTGCCGGGCAGGAGGAACGAACCGTGCTCCAGGCGATTGTCAACGCCGACATCGTGTGGGAAATCCCGACCAACCTGTTTTCCTATTTCTACGACCTGCCCGATTCACGCGAAGAGATGCGCGACCTGCTGGCGAGCCTGACGCGGTGAGGGATTGGACTTTCATAAATCATGTCATCGACCCCACACCCTGATCTACCGATCAACACGATCATCCCCGGCGACTGTGTCGCGGCGATGGACGTCCTACCGGAGCGCTCCATCGATCTCGTATTCGCCGATCCGCCCTACAACCTTCAACTGAATCAAGAATTGTGGCGGCCTGACATGTCGCACGTCGACGCGGTCGACGATTCATGGGATCAGTTCGAGAGCTTCACCGCCTATGACGCCTTCACCCACGAGTGGCTGTCGGCGTGCCGCCGGGTGCTGAAAGACACGGGGACGCTGTGGGTGATCGGGAGCTATCACAACATCTACCGGGTCGGGGCGATTTTGATGGACCTGGGTTACTGGATTCTCAACGACGTGGTCTGGGTCAAGACCAACCCGATGCCCAACTTCCGGGGAACGCGCTTCGCCAACGCGCACGAAACACTGCTCTGGGCGCAGAAGATCAAAGGGGCGCGGTATACGTTCAACTATCACCCGATGAAGGC
>DAOUES010000255.1:0-4081 GCA_034430335.1 Anaerolineae bacterium
TTTTTTAAGAATATGCGTGGTTTGCGCTGTCTTCTATGCTTCATAATCAGCCTGGCTGACGACTAGGTAGCGGGGACATATTCCGATAATGAGTCCGGATTCGATTATCAGATTGTGCCGCCGCCGGTCGTGCTCCTCACGTGTGCGTGCTGCGGCGGCCTTACCACCCAGCCGATCACTCCGACCCGACAGGCTCTCCCTACGGGATGACCTTGTTCAGCGGGTACTCGACGATCCCGGTGGCACCGGCCCTGACCAGTCCGGGGATCAGGTCGCGGACTTCCAGCTTGTCGATGATCACCTCGACGGCGACCCAGGCCGGGTCCATCTGGTCGCTGATGGTCGGCGTGTGGAGCGAGGAAAGGCTGGCGGTGATCGCTTCCAACCTGTCGCGGGGGACGTTCATCTTCAGACCGACTTTGCTCTCGGCTTCGAGTGCGCCCTTGAGCAGAATCGACAGCACCTCGATCTTCTCCCGCTTCCAGGGATCGGCCCAGGCGGTGTGATTGGCAAACAGCTTGGTTACCGACTCGGTAACCGTGTCGATGATCCGCAGGTTGTTGGCGCGAAGCGTCGAGCCGGTTTCGGTCCCTTCGACGATGGCATCGACCAGCAGCGGGGCTTTGATCTCGGTCGCTCCCCAGGAATATTCAACTTCGGCAGTGACTCCATGCTTTTCGAGATAGCGGCGGGTCGCCTGCACCAGTTCGGTGGCGATAGTTTTGCCTTCCAGGTCTTCGACGGTGTGGATGTCCGACTCTTCGGGGACCGCGACCACCCAGCGGTAAACCTGGTTGGTGCGCTTGCTGTAGACCAGGTCGACCAGCTCGACGACATCGGCGTTGTTCTCCAGAATCCAGTCCTGGCCGGTCAGCCCGACGTCGAGCACCCCCTGCTCGACGAAGCGCGCCATCTCCTGCGCGCGAAACATCAGGCACTCGATCTCAGGATCGTCGATAGAGGGGACATACGACCGGCCCCGCACGCCGATTTTGTACCCGGCCAATCCAAACAGGCGAACGGTCGATTCGTAGAGGCTCCCTTTCGGGATGCCGAGTTTCAATACAGGCATAAGCTGCGAATTCTTTCTGATAATCTGGCAGATTGACAACTGCCGCCAAGTATAAACGATATCGGCGGTTCTTTCGATAAGTGGCCGGGGATCGAGGCGAAAGGCGCATCTTAATAAACCATATCTGGTTTTAACAAACGGACTGCATATTCAATCAACACAGGTGAAAAAACAACATGCACAACAAACGGCTTCGCACCGCCGGGATCGTCGTCGGCGTGATCCTGGTGATCGGGTTGATCGTGGGCACGCTCTGGTTGCGGACTCTGCGGCGATCCTACCCGAAGACACGCGGCACTATCGAAGTGGAAGGGCTGTCCGCCCCGGTCGATATCTATCGTGACGAGTATGGCGTCCCCCATATCTACGCGGAGACAGCCGAAGATTTATTCTTTGCCCAGGGCTACGTCCACGCGCAGGAGCGATTCTGGCAGATGGAATTCTGGCGGCGGATCGGGTCGGGGCGGCTCTCGGAACTGTTCGGCGAAGCGACCCTCGGCTCCGACATCTACCTGCGGACGATGGGCTTCCGGCGCATCGCCGAGATCGAATACGAACAGATGGAGGACGGTTCGCGGATGATCCTCGACTCCTACTCGGCGGGGGTCAACGCCTACATCCTCGACCGCGACCCGGCGGACCTGGGATTGGAATTCGCGCTGCTGGGTTTGCAGGGGGTCGATGTCGAGATCGAACCCTGGACACCAATCAATACGCTGACCTGGGCGAAGGTGATGGCATATGACCTGGGCGGCAACATGGACGACGAGTTGGAACGCATCGAACTGATCAGGGCGGTCGGGTTGGAGATGACCGCCGACTTCATCCCCGACTTCCGCAGCGACTTCCCGGTGATCGTCTCCGACGAGGAATTGAAGGCGCTGAACATCCAACCGGGCGAAGCCTCGACCGGCGGCGCGGCCAGCGAGGGCAGCCTGCCGTCGCCCTACACGCTGGTGGGAGGGTTCGATCCGCAGGCGGCGCTCGCTTTCGGAAAAGGCAGCGGGATCGGATCGAATAGCTGGGTGATCTCCGGCGAACTGACCGACACCGGCATGCCGATCCTGGCGAACGACCCCCACCTGGGCATCCAGATGCCGTCGATCTGGTTCGAGGTCGGGCTGCACTGCGTCGAAAAGAGTGAAGGCTGCCCCTACGACCTGCGCGGCTACTCTTTCGCGGGGACGCCGGGGATCGTAATCGGGCACAACGACCGGATCGCCTGGGGATTCACGAACGTCGGCCCTGATGTGCAGGACCTGTACATCGAGCGGATCAACCCGGAGAACCCCGATCAATACGAGGTGAACGGCGAATGGGTCTACATGGACATCGTCTACGAGCCGATCACG
This sequence comes from Anaerolineae bacterium, assembly GCA_034430335.1. Taxonomy (GTDB): domain Bacteria; phylum Chloroflexota; class Anaerolineae; order Aggregatilineales; family UBA3940; genus JAFGOY01. The sequence goes on from DAOUES010000255.1 coordinate 2,425, forward strand.
ATCCAGGGGCAGGACGAACCCTACCACCTGCGGATTCGATCCACACGGCACGGGCCGGTGATCACCGATATGGAAGGCTGGGCGGGCAGCAGCAGTTTCTCGCTGCCCGAAAGCCCGCAGAACATCCCGGCGGAGCTTCAACTGAGTGCGCTGGCGCTGCAATGGACGGCGCTGGAGCCGACCCGCACCTTCGAATCGATCTGGGCACTCAATGCTGCCCAAAACTTCGACGAGTTCCGCGAGGCGTTGAGCCTGTTCGGTGCGCCCGCGCAGAACATGATCTACGCCGACGTGGAAGGCAATATCGGCTACCAGACACCGGGGCTGATCCCGATCCGGGCCAACGGGGACGGCTCCCTGCCGGTGCCGGGCTGGAACGACGATTACGCGTGGACGGGCACCATCCCATTCGACGACCTGCCGCGTATCTACAACCCGGCGGTGGGCTATATCGCAACGGCCAACCAGCCGGTGGTGACCAATGCTTACCCGTATCTGCTGGGCACCGAGTTCGATCATGGCTACCGGGCCGACCGGGTCGTGCAGATGATCGAGGCGGCGGGCGATGATATTTCTATAGAAGACATCGCCGCGATGCAGGCGGACAACCTGAACGTATCGGCGTTGGAGATCATCCCTTATCTCGAAGATGTCCGGCTCGACGATCCCGATCTGGAAGCGGCGCGAGATCGACTGCTGGCGTGGAACGGGCAGCAGGACATGGACAGCCCGGAGGCGGCGCTTTACGAGTTCTTCTGGGTGGCGCTGCTCGACGAGACTTTCGACGATCAACTACCCGAAAGCCTGTGGCCGAGCGGCGATGGGCGCAGCCGGTCGGCGGTCTACTTCCTGCTGAAAGAGCCTTCGAATCCCTGGTGGGACGACATCAGCACGCCGGGTGAAACCGAAACGCGCGACGACATCCTGGCGAAGGCTTTCGAAAAGGGCTACCAGCAGGCGGTCGAGGCGATGGGGGACAACCTGGCAAAATGGCGCTGGGGGGACGTACATACGGCGACTTTCGACAACCAGACCTTCGGGCAGAGCGGGATCGGGCTGATCGAAGCGATCTTCAACCGGGGGCCGGTGGCGACCGGCGGCGGCGAATCAATCGTCAATGCGACAGCCTGGGACGCCGACGATCCGTTCGACGTGTTCCGCGTGCCGTCGATGCGGCAGATCATCGACCTGGGCGACCTCGGCAATTCGTGGATGATGCACACGACCGGGCAGAGCGGGCACCCCGGACACCGGCACTACGACGATTTCATCGATTCGTGGCGATTCGTCACCTACCATCCCACGCTGTGGGAGCGGGAGACGGTCGAGGCCGAGGCGAGGGATCACATGGTGCTGACTCCGGCGAACTGATCGCGCCGACTTTTTATGCTGCAAGGAGCCGCCGCTTTTTCAGGGCGGCTCTTTTTAAACTTCCCGTCCGTTCACAGGCAGACGGCTACCCGGCGCGGTAGTGTGGCACATCGCGCTCTGCCGGGTTTTCCTCGCGCTCGCGTTCCCATTCAGGATCGTCGCTGACGCCCAGCTTCCGCCAGCGGATGCCCTCGGCGAGCGACCGGCCATCGGCATCACCCCGGCGGTAGACGGTGTAAATCAGCAGCCCGGCGGCGATGAAGAACAGCATCGCAATCGCCAGCGA
>DAOUES010000256.1:0-4677 GCA_034430335.1 Anaerolineae bacterium
GCCCCGGTGATCAGCGCCAGCCAGACGACGTTGAAGAGCGGGGATTTCAGCATCGAGGCGACAAAGGCGATCAGCACGATTCCCGACGAGACGAAGGCGAGATAGTAACTGTAGGTCGCGAATTGACCTGGGCGAGAGGTGTTAGACATTGGTTCTTCCTTTACATTCCAACCATAGAGCCTAATAACGAACCGGATGCTGCGCGAAGACACCGGGCAGCGGTTTACACCTGGCATTATATCACGGAGATGGGCCGGTGCGAACAGTTCTCTATTCTCATATGCAGGTGACTCACCGCCTCGATTCGTGCTCCGGGGAGAACAGCATACAATCAACTGGGATATCCTTCATTCGTACAGGCAAAAGGAGAAATGACAATGAGCGAACCAACCGATTCTACCAGCCGACCGCAGAGGACATTTGTCATCGTCGGGATCATCTGTATTCTGCTGGGAACGCTGGCCTGCCTGGGAACCCTGGCTGCCCCAACAGTGCATACGTTTATCCTCAGCATCTTTGAAGTAAATATCCTCGGCAGGGGGGCCGAGTTCATCGGGCTGGAAGCCTATTCACGGCTCTTCGAATTTTCCGGAATAGGGGGCGCAATAGGATTTACGCTCCTAATCACAATCGAACGCCTGCTGATGGTCAGCGTCGCGCCGCTGCTGCTGGCGCTGCTGGTCAACGAGTTCGGGCGGGCGGTGCGCATCCCGGCGCGGCTGCTATTCACGATCCCGCTAGCGATGTTCTCGCCAATCGTCACACTGCTGGCGTGGCGGGGAATGTTCATTCCACGGCTTGGACCACTGGGCAGGATTGAGTTTCTCGGGTTTATGGACCCGATAAGCGCACGGATCACGCTGCTGATCATCGACGGGCTGACGACCTTTGGCCTCGCCTGCGGGATCGGGCTGATCGCGCACCTGGCAGCACTGCGGGGCGAGGTGGACGAGAAACCAGCTTTCAAGAAGATATGGCGAACGGCAGGAGTGACCTGGCTGATCTCGATACTGGCCGTCATTGCGCTGTCGCTGCAAGCGCTCACACTGGTACAGATCACAACCGGGGGTGGGCCGATAAATGCAACGACCACACCGGCTTTTCTACAATGGCGATTGACGATGCAGCAGTTCCAGTTCACGGCGGGCGGGGCAATCGGCACGCCGACACTGATCATACTTGGCCTGCTGGGACTGGTAAGCGGTGCGGCGGTCGTGTTCAGCGACCTGCGAATCGTGACGGTGCCGATCACGAAATCATCGGGGCTGATCGCGAGCGAAGAAGGGAAATCGACGGGAAAGATCGTCGCCGGGATCGCGCTGGCATTGATCGGGCTGGCGGCCCTACTGGTGATCGCGATCTGGGCGCTGCCGATTCTCTACACGGCGATCAATGCCCGGATGAACGGCGGGTTTGCCGAACTGCGCAGCCAGGAATTATCACTGGGCCGGGTATTCTTCCTGAATACATTAAGCCCGGCACTGCTCAGGATGCTTCTCGTTCAACTGCCGCTCACCGTGCTGACCGCTTTCGGGATCGGGGCGATGCGGCCACTCGGCAAGCGGAGCGATCTGCTGCTCCTGCTGTTCAGCCCCTGGCTGTTCGTGACGACGGGGCCGCTGATGTACAGCTTCTACCTCCAGGGAATGAGGATCGGGATACTCAACACATGGCTGGCGCTGATCGTTCCAATGGTGATCAATGTGCCGGTTTTGTTCATCCTTACGCTGTTCTTCAAGGGCGCGGCAGAACAATGGCAGAAAGAACGCGAAACACAGGAGACACCTTTCGCCAGGAAGGTGATCGTGCCTGCGCTGCCGCTGATCGGGCTGATCGGGGCGGCGCTGCTGCTGATCAACCTGCAAACCTTCGATTGGCCGCTGCTGACGGTGACGAGCCGGGAACTCACGCCGATGCCGCTGCTGATACAGATCACAGCAGCGATGAATGTCACCCGGCCCGAAATGATCAACGCGATGCTGACCCGTTTTGGCCGACCGGCAGCGGTGGCCTTCTTCCTGATCTTCGCTGCCTTCCAGGTGTTCTATCTCGACCGGCTGGCGCTGGTGGGTGGTAAACGGGATAAGGCGGAACCGGAGATCGACGAGCCTGTCGACAAGGTGGCAGAATCGGAAGAAGCACCGGTAAAAACGCCTCGTAAGAAGAAGAAACCGGCGGAAGACGACGAATAGAATCAAGACTCTTTGTAGAAAGCGGGAGCATGACCCCCTCCCCCGACCCTCCCCCTTCCAGGTGGAGGGAGCAGACTCACACTTTATACAGTTGAGCAAAATCAAAACGCGCGGCAGGTGACACAAAGACGAAAAGAGCCATCCTGAAGCAGGGGATGGCTCTATTATTCTCGAGAATGGGATTCTAGTCAGCGGCGTAGCCACACAGGGCCAGCGCACCGGGGCCGGTGTGGACTCCCATCACCGGCGAAGTCAATTCAGAGAACATCTCGACCGGGGCATATTCCTGCATGATACGCTCGCTGAACTGAACAACGAGTTCGGGGACATTGCCATGGAGGATCGCGACACGAAGCGGCTTCGAAGTATCGACCTGGCTGAAGAATTTCTGGTACATCTTTTCGAGAGCAACCGTCCGCGTGCGGTGACGCTCACCCGGCTCGATTGTCCCGGTAGTGTGATCGACGTATAACTGGGGTTTGAGATCGAGCGCTGCGCCCAACCAGCGGGCAGCACGACCAATCCGCCCGCCGCGATAGAGATACTCCAACGTATCGACATAGAGCAGGGTCACGACGTTTTTACGCACCTTCTCAGCGGTGGCGGCCATCGCCTGGAGATCGCCGCCGTTTTCCCTGGCGCGCGCGGCAGCGAGCACCTGCCAGCCCTGGCTCATCGAGTTCGCCAGGGTATCGACGATGGTGACCGGGAAATCGATCATCTCCAGCGCCGATTGAGCCGAGCTAAAGGTGCTGCTCATCGCACCGCTAATAGTGAGCAGCAGCGCATTTTTGGCCCCGCCAGAACGCACCTTCTCAAAAGCTTTAACGAAATCATCCGGGCTGGGCTGGGACGTGGTCGGGTAAACGGGATCGGTTTGCAGACGGTTGTAAAAATCAACCGGCTGAATATCGACCCGGTCACGAAGCTGCTCGCTGCCCCAGATCACATAGAGCGGCACGACATCGATCCTGTAGCGGATCAAAAGCTCCTGGGGGATATCGCAGGCGCTGTCGGTAATCAGGGCCGTTTTATATGCACGCATCGCCAAACCTCATATGGATCACACGCAACCCGATCAGGCTGTATTGAAACAAACTACAACCTGACTATAGCGGCGGCAAAGACAAGGTTCAATTATTCACGCAGACAGCCTGTTGCCAGCCCGAAATCGCCCATGCTACAATCGCAGCACCGTCAAATCAGCAGAGTGGGAATGCCCAAGAAATATGACCAGAAAACGATCCGATCCGATCATGTTGAGACGCGAACCCGAACGCCCCCGGCGGAAACGCCGCCGGTGGATCATCCCGGCGATCCTGGTGGTGATCATCGGTGGGGCGGCTGCATACGTGTTCCGGTTCAAGATCAAGCGGGCATTCGAGCCAGCGGCGACGCTTCCCCCTCCCCCGCCAACCCGGGAAGCGGTCAACACACCCGGATCGGGCAGCCCGGCAGCGGCAGGGCCGCTGTACGAATCGACCTTCGACGGCGATCAACCGCCTGACGAATGGGAACAGTTCGACGACGGGATCGTCTCGGCGGTGATTGCGGATGGGCGGCTGCTGGTCGGGGTCAATGCGCTGGTCGATACCGGCACGTGGGCGGGGCTGAACTACACGTTCGAGGATTTCGATCTCGAAGTCGACGCGCAGAAGGTCGACGGTGGAGACGAGAGCGCGATCCTGATCCTGTTCAGGATGATCGACGAGAACAACTACAACCGGCTCGACATCTACGCCGACGGCTACTACTCGTTGAGCGCCGTGCGGGATGGCGAGTTCCGGGTGATCAGCGACTTCAACAAGTCAGCGGCGATTGCGACCGGGGACGGGGTCAACCAGATCGGCGTTTCGGCGCGAGGTGATCAATTCAGTTTTGCGGTCAACGGCGAAACGCTGCCGCTGTGCGTCGCAGTCGACGAAGAGACACGGCCCCTGTGGGACATTCAAACAGGGTTGTGCCTGGGTGGGGAAATCACCGAAACGTGGGAAAACGGCGACCTGCCACGCGGGAAGATCGGGCTGGGGGTACACGCATACGTCGGGTTTGACGGGGAATCCTCGACAGCAGCGGCGGCGACCGCCGCCTTCGACAACCTGGTGATCCAGGAGCCATAGATTGACCAAGAAGAAAATCACAGAGCCGGGGCGGGTTCACCTGGCATTCATCGGCTGCCGGTTGAACCAGGCCGAGATCGACCAGATGGCGCGGCAGTTCACGGCACGCGGCTATACGCTGGCAGACGGCGATCACAACGCCGACCTGGTGGTGATCAACACCTGCGCGGTAACCAACGAAGCGGAACGGAAAAGCAGGCAGGCAATCCGGCGGGCAGGCCGCGAACACCCGGAGGCAGAGATCGTCGTGACGGGGTGCTACGCGCACCTGTCGCCTGACGAGATGGCCCGGCTACCGAACGTCAGCCACGTTTTCGACAACGAGGAAAAGTTCAGATTGGTTGCGGTGATCGCCGGTGAAGCGG
>DAOUES010000257.1:0-11011 GCA_034430335.1 Anaerolineae bacterium
GCCGACTACCGCGACTACGTCCAGGGCGACGACCTGCGCCGCCTGGACTGGAACATCTACGCGCGGCTGGAGAGGCCCTTCATCAAGCTGCTCGAAGAAGAGGAAGACCTGACCGTCCACATCCTGGTCGATGCCAGCCAGTCGATGGACTGGCCGCCGGATGATCCGCTTGACATCAGCCCGGTCGACGTTCACAAGTTCCGCTACGCGCAGCGCTTGGCCGGGGCGTTATGCCATATCGGGTTGAGCACCGGCGACCGGGTGACCGTCGCTTTGCTCGGTGGCGACCGGGTCATCGGGCGCTGGGGGCCGCATCGGGGGCGCGGGCAGACGCTTCGACTGTTGAACTGGCTCGAAGAGCAGACACCGGTCGAGCAGGGAGTCACCGATCTCAACGCCGCGTTAGGCGACTATGCCCTGCGCGGCGGTCGGCCCGGCCTGCTGCTGGTGATCAGCGACCTGTTTTCGCCGCTGGGCTATCTCGACGGCCTGAGCGCGGTTCAGGGGCGGGGCTACGAAGCGGGGATCATCCACCTGCTCGCCCCGGACGAGATCGAGCCGGAGCTGGCCGGTGACCTGCGGCTGGTCGACAGCGAATCGGGGCAGGGGCAGGACGTGACGCTCGACGGGGCGATGCGCGATCTGTACGCGCGTCGGCTCCGCGAATGGCGTGACGAGATCTCCTCGACCTGCCTCAACCGGATGGCTCATTACGTCGCGGTCGAGACGGGGACGCCCTGGGAAAACGTGATCTTATATGCGCTGCGCCGGGCAGGTGTGGTGCGCTGAGAGTTTTTATCCGCGAATTACGCGGATTACGCTAATTATTTTCTGCTGGTTCAGATTGGATTCGCTGAAACTTGTTTCGCTTAAAAAATAGACTCAAGTCTCGACGGGCCATCTCCACATAGGGAATAAAATTCGTGAAATTCGCGTAATTCGCGGACTGAAAAAGGAAAGGTACGTATGCAAGTGACTTTACTGCGGTCGAAGCTACACCGGGCAGCAGTGACCGGTGCCGACCTGCACTACGTGGGAAGCATTTCTATTGACACCGATATCATCGAGCAGGCGGGGATGTACGCCTGGGAAAAAGTGCTCGTTGTCGATATCGACAACGGGGCGCGGTTGGAAACCTATATCATCCCCGCCGAAGCAGGCAGCGGCACGATGCAGTTGAACGGTGCAGCCGCCCGGCTGGTGAGCGTCGGCGACCGGATCATCGTGATGGCCTTCGCCGAAGTCGATGCACCGCCGCCAAACGACTGGCAGCCGCGCGTCCTGGTGCTGGATGAGCGAAATCGTGTCGTCTCTATTGAGAGCGAGGGAAACTTTTGATTTGGTTTATCCGCGAATTACGCGGATTACACGAATTAAAATACTTAAAAAATTAGCGTAATTCGCGGACTGATACAGAGAAACACTGTGGCAGAACTTCTCTATAAACAACTTTCCTTCGATGTTATTGGCGCGGCAATGGAGGTGCATCGTGTGATGGGGCCGGGCTTTCTTGAGGAGGTCTATCAGAAAGCCCTGGAACGGGAACTGGCTCTCCGTCAAATTCCATTTGTCGCGCACAGCAGCACATTGAGGTTGAGTACAAAGGAATGTCTATTGCTGATTACTATCTGGATATTGTTGTCGACGGGAAAATCGTTCTTGAGTTAAAAGCGGTGAGCCAATTGTTACCTGTTCACCAATCGCAGTTGATCTCATATCTCAAGGCCAGCGGGCTTAAACTGGGCTTGTTGATCAATTTTGGTGAGGAAAGCTTACGACACAAACGAATCGCACTGACAGGGAACGTCAGAAACTATGCATGATATGGCCGTTCATGTAAAGACTGTTACACGTAATAACGAACCGTAGAGTTAAAGATAAAAAATTCGTGTAATCTGCGTAATTCGCGGACTGAATCCATGCAGTTTACGATTCTGGTAAAGACCGTTATGCGTAACATCGATCTGTACAGTTGACGAGAAAAAATTAGCGAAATTAGCGTAATTCGCGGACTGAATCCTTATGCAGTTTATCAGACCGGCACTACTGGCACTAAGCGCACTGGCGATACCGATCATCGTCCTCTATATGCTGCGGCTGCGCCGCCGTGAGGTGACGATCAGCAGCACGATGCTCTGGCAGCGCCTCATGCGCGACCGCGAGGCGAACATGCCCTGGCAGAAGCTGCGGCGAAATCTCCTGCTGCTGCTCCAACTGCTGATCCTCGCCGCTCTGGTGATTGCGTTGGCCCGCCCCTTCGTTCCGGTGCCGAGCGTCGCATCGGGGAGCGTGGCCCTGCTGCTCGACGCCTCCGCCTCGATGCAGGCCGCCGATATGCCCGGCGGCGATACGCGCTTCGAAGCGGCGCAGGACGCGGCCAGGGCATTGATCACCGATCTCGCCGCCGATTCGGTGGTGACCGTGATCGCGGTCGGCCCGACGCCCGAAGTGCTTGCCCCGCCCACCGGCGACCGGGCGGTGCTGCGTGAGGCGATCAGCCGGGCCGAGCCGACCCAATCCTCTGCTGACTGGGAATCGGCGCTGGCGCTGGCCGGGGCGACCGTCGCCGGGCGCGAGCAGGCGTCGATTGTCATCATTTCCGACGGCGGCCTGCCCGATTCGCTGCCGACTCTGCCTGCCGAAGTGCAGTATGTTCCTATCGGGCGCAGCGGCAACAACGTGGCGATCACCGCGCTGGCGGTGCGGGCGCTGGAAGGGGTGCCGGTCGTCTTCGTGGCGGTGACCAACACCGGCTCGCAGCCTGCCGATGTGATCCTCAGCCTGACCGTCGACGGTGAATTGTACACGGCGGAGCGCCTGACCATCCCGCCGGGTGAGACCGTCGATCAGACCTATGACGATCTGCCGGTGACCACCGAAGTGATCGAGGCGGCACTGCAACCCCCGGTCGAAGGCGGCACGGTCGACGTGCTGGCCCTCGACGATACAGCGACGGCGGTTTACGCGCCGCCGGTCGGCGGGCGGGTGCTGCTCGTCACCGAGGGGAATCTTTTCCTTGCGCAGGTATTACGCTCGATACCGGGGATCGACGCCTACCAGATCGAACCGGGCGAACTGCCCGCCGATCCGTTCGACCTGATCATTTTCGATGGCTGGGTGCCGGGCGAGCTTCCACAAACCAACATGTTGATCATCAATCCTCAGCAGACGACCAATTTATTCGTCGTGCGCGAGCCGTTCGAGACGACCCGCTTCGTCCGGCAGGTCGACGACCCGCTGCTGGCCTTCGTCGACTTCGACGAGATCGCCGTTCGCGAAGCGATGACCGTCGAGCCGACCGGCTGGGCGCGGACACTGGTCGAGGCCGAAGGCGGGCCGCTGCTGCTGGCCGGGTCGCAGGGTGGGCACAAGGTCGCCGTTCTGACTTTTGATCTCCACGCTTCCGATCTGCCGCTGCAAGTTGCTTTCCCGCTGCTCGTCGCCAATCTGTTCGAGTGGTATGCGCCCGCCCAGCCTTTCGACGTATCCGGCGGGCTGACCCCCGGCGACCCGGTCGTGATCCGGCCCCAGGGTGAAGCCGACGCCTACCGGGTGACGCTCCCCGACGGTACGCGCCGCACCTTCGAACTGGATGCCGATACGCTGACCTTTACCGAGACGGATCAACTCGGTGCGTACCGCGTCGACCTGTTGGCCGGGGCGGAGACGCTCGCCTCGCGCAGCTTTGCCGTCAACCTGTTTTCGCCGGAGGAAAGCGACATCGCCCCACGCGAGACGATCCAGATCGGCCAGGAGCCGGTCGGCGGGGAAACAGTCGAGGAGGAGTTCGGGCAGCGCGAGTTCTGGCAGTGGCTGGCGGGGGCGGCGCTGATCATATTGATTATCGAATGGTGGGTATACCATCGCGGCGGCATGATCACCCGCCGGGAACGCAAAGAGCGGGCGGCGAAGCCCCGGCGAGGTCTGCTGTATCCAGGCCGCCGCAGTTGATACATGAAAAAGCCAACCCTGATCGCCCCCTGTGGGGGAGATGGTCGACGAAGTCGGCCAGAGGGGGTGGATCGTTGCCAGCCAGTTGATAGTTTTAACGTGAGGTTTTTAATGCCAGAATACATTATCCGCCCGGCGACAACCGCCGACATCGAAACACTGACCCGGATGCGCGTCGACTTCATGCGCGAGATGAAAAGCATGGGCGGTTTCGACGAGGAAGCGTTCATAGAGGCTACGCGGCGCTATTTCGAAGAGAAGCTCCCCACCGGTGAATACGTCGCCTGGTTTGCCGAAGCAGACGGCGAGATCGTCGGGGTGAGCGGGGTGGTCTTCTGGCAGCGCCCGCCGACTCCGAAGAACATGACCGGGCGCGATGCCTACATTCTCAACGTCTATACCCTCCCGGAGTGGCGTCGGAAGGGAATCGGCAGGCGGCTGATGGAGGCGACCTTAGAGGCAGTCGAGGCGGTGGGGGTAGGGCGGGCCTGGCTGCGGGCGACGAAAGACGGCGAGCCGCTCTACCGCAAGCTGGGCTTCGAGCCTATCGAACCCGACGCGATGGAACTGAACTATCCGGCTGCGAAAACCGGGTAAGAAACAGGGGAACTGATTCGATGACGCTGACCTATCCAATCGCTTTGCTGGGCTTACTGCTGCTCCCCTTCTTCCTGTGGGTTGGCCGCCCCAGGGGGGCGTGGGCGCGGGGCCGGGCGATTGTGGCGCTTCTGCTGCGGAGCGTGATTGTCATCGCGCTGGTGCTGGCGCTGGCAGGCTTGCAGATCGAGCGGACGACTGAGTCTCTTGCGGTCGTTTTCCTGATCGACGACTCAGATTCGATGCCCCCGGCAACGGTCGAATCGGCCCGCCAGTTTGTCGAGGAGTCGCTTGAGGCGATGCGCCCCGAAGACCAGGCGGCGGTGATCGTCTTTGGCTCCGATGCACTGGTCGAGCGGCCCATGTCGCCTATCCGTGATGTTGGCCCGATTGAATCGCAGGTGCTCCCGCTTCACACCGACTTGGCCGAAGCGATCCGGCTGGGGCTGGCGCTTTACCCGCCCGGCGCGGCCCGCCGGATGGTGATCCTCTCCGATGGGCTGGTCAACGTCGGCGATGCCGAACGGGCGGCGCGGTTGGCGGCGGCTTCCGGCGTGGAGATCGTCGCCGTGCCGTTCAGCGCGATCCCCGGCCCGGAAGTGCTGGTCACCGATGTCGACCTGCCGACCCGACTCAACGAGGGGCAGGTCTTCGACCTGACGGTCAGCATCGAGTCGAGCGTCGAGACGGCGGCGATTTTGCGGATCGTCGGCAATGGCCGGGTCGTCGCCGAGGAAACGGTCGGGCTGGTCGAGGGGGTCAATCGCTACGCATTCACGCTCACGGCGGAGGAACCCGGACTGGTCAATTACCGGGTGCAGCTCGTCCCCGCCGGGGATGACGTGTTCTACCAGAACAACGAGCTTTCGGCCTTCGCACAGGTGACCGGCCCGCCGACGGTGCTCGTCGTCACCGGGAACCCGGTCGAATCGCAGAATCTTGAGGCGGCTTTAGTCGGGCAGGGGCTTCTCGTCGACCGGGTGATCAGCGCCGGGTTCCCCGGCGACCTGGCGACGCTCTCCGGCTACCAGTCGGTGATACTGGTCAACGTCCCGGCCCGCGATCTCGGCCCGCGCAAGATGCAGCTTCTCCAGACCTACGTCCGCGACCTGGGCGGCGGGCTGGTCGTCGTGGGCGGCGAACATGCCTACGCGCCCGGCGGCTACTTCCAGACCCCGCTCGAAGAGATGCTCCCGGTCGAGATGCAGCTCAAGGACCAGGAGCGGCTGCCACAGATGACGGTCGTCTATGTGCTCGACCGCTCCGGCTCGATGGCCGATTACAGCCCCGGTGGATTTGCCAAACTTGAGTTAGCCAAAGAAGCCGTGATCCGCTCGGTGGCGCTGCTCGGCCCGCTCGACCGGGTTGGCGTGGTGACCTTCGACACCGAGGCGGCCTGGGCGGTGCCCATCGGCCCGGCGGACAACCGCACCCAGATATCCAACCTCGTCGGCGGGATTCGCGCCGGGGGCGGCACCGATATCTACGCCGGGCTGCTGGCCGTCAGCCGGGTCCTACCGAACGATCCAAGCGCGCTGCGCCATATCATCCTGCTGACCGACGGCGGTGCATCGGAGCAGGGAATTCCCGAACTGGTCGAGGAGATGTACACGCAGTATGGCATTACCATGTCGGTGATCGCGATCACCGCCGAGACCGAGCAGTACGGGGCATTTATCGAAGACTTACCCGACCTCGCCGGGGGGCGGTTCTATCACGCCTACAACGTCGATACGATCCCCGAAATCTTCACCGAGGACACGATCATCGCCACCCGTGCCTATATCATGGAAGAGGAATTTTACCCGGCGCTGACCTCCTCCAGCCCGATCCTGACCGGGATCGGCGCGACGCCTTCGCTGATGGGCTACGTCGGCGCGACGATCAAGCCGACCGGGCGGCAGGTATTGGCGACCGGCCAGGGCGACCCGCTGCTGGCAACGTGGCAGTACGGGCTGGGGCGGAGCGTCGCCTGGACTTCGGACGCGACCGGGCGCTGGGCGGCCAACTGGGTGACCTGGGAAGATTTCGCCCGGTTCTGGTCGCAGGCCGTCCGCTGGACGATCAGCGAGGGAGTCAACCAGAACGTCGAAGTCAGCGTCACCCAGGAAGGCGAGCAGGTGCGAATCTCGGTCGATGCGGTTGATTCGGAGGGGGCATTCCTCAACGGGTTGGAAATGGACGCCAACATCGTCGATCCTGACCTGGAAACGACGCCGCTGGCGCTGCCCCAGGTCGCTCCGGGCCGCTACGAGGCGACCTTCGAGCCGACGATGGAAGGGGCCTATTTCGTCCGCATCGCCGGGGCCGACCAGGATCAGGACGGATCACAAGAGCAGCCCTCGGTCGCGCAGACCGCCGGTTGGGTGATGGCCTACTCGCCCGAATACCGGTCGTTCGAAGGCGACCCGGCCTATATCGAGATGATCGCCGGGCTGACCGGCGGATCGGTTGTCGCCGATCCAAAGTCGATCTTTACCCACAACCTTGAGACGCAGCACGCCGTGCGCCCCATCTGGCCGGGCCTGCTGCTGCTGGCGGCGATCCTCCTGCCGTTCGATATCGCCGTGCGCCGCCTGGTAATCACCCGCGCCGACCTCGCCAAACTCGCCGCACGGCTGCGGCCCCGGCGTCGGGCAGCGGAACCCGTCCTGGCGGGCGCGTCGCGCGTGGGGGCGCTGCTCGAGGTGAAAGACCGGGTCGCCCATGAGCGCCACGCGGTCGATCTGCCCGACCTGACAGGCGAGCCGACCCTTGCGGGCGACTCCACCCGCGTCATCGAGGGAAAGCCGGAACCGAAGCGTGCCCCATCGAAACGACCGGAGCCTGCGGCGGGGGGCAGCACCGTCTCCTCGCTGCTTTCCAGCAAGCGCTCCCGCCGTGATGACGACTCACAGGATTAGAGCGTGAAGGAGCACCCCCTCTGGCCGACTGCGTCGACCATCTCCCCCACAGGGGGCGATCAGGGCGTTCTGTTGGTGAGGGGCAAAAAGTGCATAACAGGCTCTGGCGGCTTCCGCGTGCTTTTTGATTGCTGCTGCGGTAGTATCGCCCCGGCTGCAATTCATCGAATTTACCTACGTAAGGATCAGATATTGATGGGGCATGTACAGGTTTTTCGGGCAGAAGGCGATTCACTTGAACAACTGCCGGTTGAAGCCAGCAGTTTCGACGAGGCGACCCTCAAGACCGGGCACGGCGTGTACAGCGTCTTTCGCCTGTATGAGGGCGGCAGGGTGCTCCGCCTGGATCGCCATCTGGCGCGGATGCGCCGCTCGGCAGAAAGACTGCCGATGGACTATCCCCATACCGATGACTGGTTCCGTTCGATGGTTCGCCGGGCGGTCGAAGCCAGTGGAATCGCGGTTCCCCGCGTCAGGATCACCGTGCCCTATGCCGCGCCGCAAACCGCGATCATTTCCCTCGAACCCCATTCGCCCGATCCGGATGAAATATTCCAGCAGGGCATCGTCGTCGGGTTAGCCAATGCCCGGCGCGAGCGACCTGAGATCAAAGATTCGCGGTTCATCGAAAAACGCGCCGGTCTGCGCGCCGAACAGGGTGACGCCTACGAGATCATCCTGGTCGACGATCAGGGTCGGCTGCTCGAAGGCACCCGCACCAACTTCTTTGCCATTTACAATGGAGAACTCCGCACGGCAGGCGATGGTGTGCTGGAGGGGATCGGGCGGGGGATCGTGCTGAATATTGCCCCGGAAATCCTCCCGGTGAAGCTGGAGGCCGTTCGTGTCGATGACCTGCCGAACATCGACGAGGCGATGCTGTCCAGCGCCTCACGCGGGATCATCCCGATTGTAAAAATCGGCGGCGTGACCATCGCCGATGGCACCCCCGGCCCGCTGACCGCCCGCCTGCGCGAGCGTTTCATCGCCCAGGAAGAGTCAGAACTGGAGCCGTTGTAAAGAGGCAACGTGGTCTGTTTGGTGGGCAGAGGCCGCCCCCCTCTGTCGCTACGCGACATCTCCCCCCGCTGGGGGGCGATCAGGCGTTTTGTGTTTCGAGCGTGGAGGAGCACCCCCTCTGGCCGACTGCGTCGTCCATCTCCCCCACAGGGGGCGATCAAGAAGCCTTCCGTTTTTGTGCGCGGAAGGAGCACCCCCTCTGTCGCTGCGCGCCATCTCCCCCACAGGGGGCGATCAGGGTTGGCTTTGTTTGATACGATTTGTTTACCGAATTTTTTAACCTTCATGTATGTCGCATTCTATCGGGTAATTGGTACCCCCAAAAAAGGAGCCGCCAAATGAAGGGCGTCGGGCGCGACTTCATGCAAAAGACGCAGTACGATTACCTCGAACCCTCCGATCAGGGTAAGGGGCTTCCGCAGCCGCCGCTTTTCGATGAACCCGACCCGGCCAGACAGCGGTTCGATCTCCCCGACCCATTCGATCTTTCTGTGCCGCCGGTCGATCTTGTTCGACTGATCACCGACCGCCGGACGCTGCGCCGCTACGCTGATCAGCCGATCACCCCCGCAGAACTCTCGACGCTGCTCTGGTGTACGCAGGGCGTCAAACGGGTCACCGGGCGGCCATCGACACAGCGAACCGTCCCATCGGCGGGGGCACGCCACGCCTTCGAAACCTTTCTGCTCCTCAACCGCGTCAAGGGTTTTGATCCGGGATTGTATCACTACCTGTCCGGGGAGCACCGGCTCGAAGCGGTCGACCTAGATTCGGGCATCGGGGATCGGATCACCGAATCGGCGCTCAACCAGAAGCAGGTCAAAGACAGCGTGGTGACCTTTATCTGGGTGGCCGATGTCTACCGGATGGCGTGGCGGTATGGTGAGCGTGGATATCGCTACCTGCATCTCGATGCCGGGCACGTCTGCCAGAATCTCTATCTCTCTGCCGAGGCGATGGGCTGCGGCGTCTGTGCGATTGCCGCCTACGACGACGCGGGATTGAATCAACTGCTTGGCGTCGACGGGGAAAGCCGCTTCGTGATCTATGTGGCGTCTGTCGGCAAAAAGCCCGCCGGGGCATAACGTCCAGAACGACACTGCAAGATATCGGGCAGTTTGTTGTAAAATGATGTTGTTCAACCTGTATTCTTTTCACCGCTATCTGATCAACAAAGGGCTTACCCATGCAGTCATCTAACCTGAATATGTTCTTCTCCCCGACCGGCGTGGCCGTGATCGGCGCTTCGCGCGTGCCGGGGAAGCTCGGCAACGACGTGATCGTCAACCTGCTCGACAACGGCTACGAGGGCCACATCTACCCGGTCAACCCGCGCGCCTCGGAAATCCTGGGGCTGCAATGTTACGCCTCGGTCGATGCCGTTCCCGATCCGGTCGACCTGGCGATCATCGTGCTGCCTGCGCCTTACGTGCCGCAGGCCCTCGAAGACTGCGGGAAGCGGCGCATCAGGGGTGTGACCATCGTCTCCGGCGGTTTTCGTGAAGTCGGCGGCGAAGGCGTCGGACTGGAGGACGAACTCAAGCGCATTGCGGGCGAATACGATATCGCGCTGCTGGGGCCGAACTGCATCGGCACCATCGATACCCACCAATCGTTCAACTCGACTTTCGTCACCGGCATCCCGATTCCCGGCGAAATCGCCCTCGTATCCCAATCCGGGGCGCTGGCGGCGGCGATCATCGACTGGGCGAAGCGGGCAGGCGTCGGCCTGAGCCGGTTGGTGAGTTCGGGCAACCAGGCGGTGATCAGTGAGGCCGATATGATCCGGGCGACTGCCGAAGATGAACATACAAAGGTGATCACCATCTATATCGAGGGCGTGGCCGACGGGCAGGCGTTCATCGACGCGGCGGGCGAGGTGTCACAAAAACTGCCGGTGATCGGCCTGAAGGTCGGGCGCGGCGAAGGCGGCGCGAAGGCGGTCGCCAGCCATACCGGTGCGCTGGCCGGTGCCGACATCGCCTATGACGCCGCCATGAAGAAAGCCGGAGTCCTGCGGGCCGATAATCTTGAGCAGATGCTCGACTGGGCGCGGGCGTTCGCCGCGCAGCCCCTCCCGAAGGGGAACCGGGTCGCCGTCGTGACCAACGCGGGCGGCCTGGGCGTGATCGCCGTCGACGCATTGGAGGCAGCGGGGATGCGCCTTGCGCCGCTCACCGAGGAAACCCGGTCGCATCTTCGCAGCCGGGTGTTTCCGGCGGCGAGCGTCAAGAACCCGGTCGATATCCTGGCCGGTTCCGGCCCCGCCAGCTATTCGATCTGCCTCGATGCGGTGCTGGTCGACGAGACGGTCGACGCGGTGGTCGTGGCGATTGCCCCGCAGCGCTGGTTCGATCCCCTGAGCCTGGCCGAGATCATCGCCGAACTGGGGAGCAGCTTCCTTTCGCGCAAGAAGCCGCTGCTCGCGGTGATGATGGGATTGACCCCCGGCGACCCGTCGAGCGAGACGCTGCAAGCGCACGGCATCCCGAATTATCCTTTCCCGGCGCGGGTCGGCTCGACGCTCGGCGCGATGTGGC
>DAOUES010000258.1:0-22525 GCA_034430335.1 Anaerolineae bacterium
GGGTTACTCGTTTCCAGGGCAAAAATCCAACCGATGGTTGCCACATTGATCCTGATGGTTGCAGGTCGTGGAATTGCCCAGCTCATTACGAATGGGCAGATCATGACGATTTATTACACTCCCTATTTCTGGTTTGGAAACGGCTATTTTCTATACCTGCCGGTCTCCATTTATATTGTAGCAGCAGTATTTATCATAGCCTGGTTATTGGTACGCAAAACAGCAATTGGCTTGTTCATCGAGTCGGTCGGGACCAATGCTACGTCAACTTACTATAGCGGCATCAAAGAACAAAACGTCAAACTATTGGCCTATACCTTCTGCGGAATTTGTGCAGCCATTGCCGGGCTGATCTTCAGCTCCTACGTCCACAGTGCAGATGGGAACAACAATGGTCTGTACTATGAGCTGGATGCCATCCTGGCGGTCGTCATAGGCGGGACTTTGATGTCGGGTGGACGGTTCTCCATAATTGCCAGTGTGGTTGGCGCGGTCATTATCTGGACTTTCACGGTTACGGTTTACAGCCTGGGTGTGCCGGGGAATGCCTTGTTAGCTGCTAAGGCAGTGTTGGTCATGTTGGTCATCCTGCTCTACTCCGATTACTCCCGCCGTTTGATAAGTCGACTGTTCGAGAGAAAAGGGTCCAAGCATGAAACAGCGAGTTAAACTCTTCTTTTTACAACATGGTCCGGTGCTGTTAAGCTTTGCGGTCTTCCTCCTGGTCTACTTTGTAGGCAGTCGGATGTATCCTGCCATGCAGAAGCCACAGGTGTTTTTCAATCTGTTCATTAATGATGCCAGCCTGCTGCTTGTTTCGATTGGTATGACGATGGTAATTCTTACCGGCGAGGGCGGGATTGATCTTTCGGTGGGAGGGATGATTGCTCTGGTCAGCACTGCTTCTGCTGCATTGCTTCGGGCCGGGGTGAACCCGTACATTGTCATTCCGCTGATGATCGTCCTGGGCATCGCATTCGGGGCTCTGATGGGCTGGATTATTCAATATCTCAAAGTACAGCCTTTTATTGCGACCTTGATGGGTCTTTTCTTCACCCGCGGTATGGCTTACATCATCAGTCTGTCTTCGGTGACCATTACGGATGAGGTTTATAAAAAGGTGGCGTTGACACCGATTCATATTCCGTATTTTTCCAACGCGTATATCTACCCTCCAACTTTAGTTGGTCCCATCATATTGCTGGTGACGATTTATCTGAGCTTTTTCACACGCTTTGGTCGCACGATCTTTGCCATGGGTAGTAATGAACAATCCGCGCTCCTGATGGGCCTGCCAGTCGCTCGTACAAAGATATTGGTTTATGCCTTCAGCGGCTTTTGTTCAGCTCTGGGGGGAATTGTCTTCAGTATGTCATTATTGGCAGGCTATGGACAGTTTGCATCAGGGATGGAGCTTGATTCAATTGCCGCTGTAGTGATAGGAGGAACTGCACTAACTGGTGGCGTCGGCAATGTCATTGGCACCTTGTTTGGTGTATTGATCCACGGCACGATTGTGTCCATTCTCCAATTCAATGGCACACTGAGCTCATGGTGGACACGAATCGGCGTTGGTTTGCTGACCCTGGTCGCTATCGGAATTCAAAGCATATACTCTATCAGGCAAAAGCATTCATGAGGAAACTTCTAGCGCAGACTTAATTTTTTCCCTGAATGTAGAAGTGGCCTCCAAACCATTTCTCCATCGGGTAAATCCGGCAAGCCCCAACTTGTGAATCGAGGTAAAGTATGGTCGAAGCAAATAAAGAAATCGTGACCATGGAAGGCATCTACAAGTCCTTTCTGAGTGTGCAGGCGCTTGAGGACGTTGATTTCACGCTTAATCGAGGTGAAATACACGCCCTGGTAGGAGAGAACGGGGCAGGTAAATCCACCCTGATCAAGGTGTTGACTGGCGTCGAGCAGCCAGATGCTGGCATAGTCATGATCAATCAAAAGAAGATGACCATCCGATCGCCGCAGCATGCCCAGGAACTCGGTATCAGCACGGTCTACCAGGAAACCAATCTCTGCCCCGATCTGAGCGTGGCAGAAAACATCCTGATTGGCCGGGAACCGATGAAATGGGGCTTAGTCATCGATAAGAAGGCCATGAATGACCACGCCAGGCGGATACTGCAGGAGTTGGGGGTCGACCTGGATGTAACTCAAACACTGGGGGCGTGCTCGGTGGCAATCCAACAAATGGCGGCCATTGCACGCGCGCTCGAGATTTCATCTGTCAGAGTGCTCGTACTGGATGAACCTACCTCCAGCCTGGACATGAGTGAAGTTGAGCAGCTCTTTCAGGTAATTCGCAAGCTGAGGGAAAACGGAGTGGGTATTATCTTTATTACCCATTTTCTTGATCAGGTCTTTGAAGTTGCTGACCGAATTACCGTCCTCCGAAACGGGAAGCTTGTAGGAACTTACGAAACGACCTCCTTGACACGCCTGGAATTGATCAAGAAAATGATCGGTCGAAGTCTGGCCGCCTATGACAACATGACAAAAACCAAGCTTGAAAGCAGCCAGTATATTGAAAGCGAAACATTGCTTGAGGCGAAAGAACTCGGCCTCACAGGCTCCGTGGAGCCATTTGACCTGGAATTACATGCTGGGGAAGTTGTTGGTCTGGCCGGTCTTCTTGGTTCAGGACGTACTGAAATAGCACGGCTTCTATTCGGTATCGATAAGCCGGATAAAGGCTCGGTCACTATGGATGGCAAGGTGGTCAAGAATTATTCCCCGCTCGACTCCCTCACGCGCGGTGTAGCCCTTTGCCCGGAAGACCGGAAAGCCCAAGGGATCGTGGGTGAGTTGACCGTGAGGGAGAATATCATCCTGGCTATGCAAGCCGACCTGGGCTGGTTCAAATATCTGAATATGAAAAAACAATATGAGATCGCGGACAGGTATATCAAGCTGCTCAATATTGTGACACCCTCACCTGATCAGCCAGTCAAGAATCTGAGTGGCGGCAACCAACAGAAGGTGATCCTCGCTCGCTGGCTTGCCACGAACCCGCGCCTTCTGATCCTGGATGAACCCACCAGAGGTATTGATGTGGGAGCAAAAGCCGAGATCCAAAAAATGGTGCTTTTGCTGGCCGAAGAAGGTAAGTCTTGTGTCTTCATTTCCTCCGAATTGGACGAGGTTATGCGCTGCGGCCACCGTATTGTGGTTCTGAGAGACCGGAAAAAAATGGCAGAGTTCTCTGGCGATATCGATGAGCACACAATCATGCATTCTATTGGTGGAAGTGAGTGAAATTGGCCTGGCGGCTGGGGGTGCTGCAAACAAAAGCGACGGATACCTATATTTGGTTTCTCTACCGTACAATAAACTGTCAAAATCTTCGAAATTCCTATCTCCGCCGCAAGCAGACGGAGTATTACGGAATTTCGGCCCTGTGGGCACAGATTTTGTTAAAGCTTGGTACCCACGTAGCAAGCTAGGGGGTATTCTTTACGAATAATCTATCTCGCCATGCAAGAACAACCCAGCGTATCATATTGCTGAACGTGGAAACAGGCAAGCAGCGGCTTTTCGCCAACTACGCCGTTGACGTCACCGACCGGTAGCCCGGCAGGCCGGGTTCGAAGGTGGTCATTCAAGGGGCTGAACGTTCCAGAGGATGCAGCCCTGGTCAGCTTGACGAACTGACGGGGGCGGCCCGCTTCCTGCGGCCTCAAATGTCCAGGCACAGGGACCCAATCCGTTCAGGACCGGCTTCTGCCCACCGGCAGAGTTCGATAGTGTACAACTTAATCCAATAACATAACCGGTGTCAATAGGGTGCCAGGAGGCAAATCTATGAAACGAACTACGGTTGGACTCATCGTCGGCAATCGGGGTTTCTTCCCCGATCATCTCTGCGACAAGGGCAGACAGACTGTCCTCAAGGTTCTTGAGGAAGAGGGCATCGACGTCATTGCCCTTACCCCGGAGGACACGCCATTCGGCAGTGTGATGACGCTGGAAGAATCGCGGAAATGCGCAGATTTGTTCAAGAAGCACCGGGATGATATCGATGGAATACTCGTCACGCTGCCCAACTTTGGCGAGGAACGCGCGATTGTCAACACACTTCGCTGGGCGGATCTCAATGTGCCGGTTTTGGTGCAGGCCTTTCCTGACGATGTGCAGTTAATGACCATTGACGACCGGCGGGACGCCTTCTGTGGAAAGATGTCCACCTGCAACAACCTGACTCAATACAACATCAAGTTTTCGCTGACCGAACTGCATACCGTCGATCCGACCAGCGAGAGCTTCCGCGCCGACCTGCGCAAGTTCGCCGGAATATGCCGGGTGGCGCGCGGCCTCAAGGGGGCGCGTATCGGCGCGATTGGTGCGCGCCCGGCGGCTTTCAATACCGTTCGCTACAGTGAGAAGCTGCTTGAGCATTCGGGCATTTCTGTCGATACGCTGGACCTGTTCGAGTTGTTCGGTTGGGTGAACAGCCTTGAGAACGGCGATCCCGGTGTTGCCCGCAAACTTGACGAAATCAGGGCATACGCACAAACCAAAGACGTTCCCAACGAGGCGCTTCTGCGGATCGCCAAGCTGGGGTACACCATCGACCGCTGGATGGCCGATAATGACCTCCAGGCTTACGCCATTCAGTGCTGGACGGCTATGGAAGAATTTTACGGCGTGGTGCCCTGCACCGTCATGAGCATGGCGAGCAACGCGCTGATCCCCAGTGCCTGTGAGACGGATGTCGCCGGGGTGGTTGGCATGTATGCTCTGACTCTTGCCTCAGGCAAGGCAAGCGCCATTGTGGACTGGAACAACAATTACGGCGACAACCCCGATCAGGGCGTCGTCTTCCACTGCTCGAACCTGCCTAAATCCATTTTCGTGGAAGATATTCCCGTAATGGACTATCAGGCGATCATTGCCGGGACGGTGGGCGTAGAGAATACCTATGGCACGATTGTTGGCCGGGTAGGAGCGTCACCCTTTACCTTCTGCCGCGTCTCGACCGACGATCTCAATGGCCGCATCAGCGCCTATGTCGGCGAAGGGGAACTGACCGAGGACCCGCTCGACACCTTCGGCGGCTACGGGGTTGTAACCATCCCGAATTTCCAGAAGCTTTTACACTATATCTGCGAGAATGGTTTTGAACATCATGTCGCCATCAATCCCTCGCAGGTGTCAGGGATCATGGAAGAGGCGCTGTCTAAATATATGGGTTGGAACGTCTACCACCATTCATGAACCCGCCAAAGGGATGGGGATGTAAGGGGCATTTATCCTTCATAGGTTTAGGCATGGTTGCTGGTATCGGTAACAGCAGCCGTGCCATGTTGTGGTCGGCCCGGTGTGAGGCCAATGTTTGAGGAAGCAGATCATCGTCGAGATCGCCGATCCGGGCAGTTACCGGGACAGTTCAAAATCGTCCAGCAGGCGAGCAGCCGCCAGCCGCCCGGAGACAAGCGCGGTCGGCAGCCCGGTGCCGGGACGGGTGCTGGCTCCGGCAAAGTACAGGTTGTGATAGCGCGGATGCCGGTTGGCAGGCCGGAAATAGCCCAACTGAGCCAGGTTATGGGCCAACCCGTGCGTCGAACCTTTCACCAGGTTGTAGCGCTTGCGCCACGAGAGCGGCGTATAGTTCACTTCAAACTTGATGTGCTCCTCTAAGTCCGTAATCCCCAACAGAGACAGGCGGCGGAATACCTGCTGCCGCGCCTGGTCGCGTATCGACTGCCAGTCCTGGTCTTCGTCCGTACTCAGGTGACCGACCGGCACAATGGCGGTCAGCGTGTCCTGCCCTTCAGGGGCCATCGCCGGGTCGAGGCGGGCGGGCGCGTGGACGTACAGGCTGGGATTCTCAGGGATATCCAGGTCGTCGATGATGCTGTCGAAGTTGGCGCGGTAGTCGTCGGCCAGGAAAAGAGTATGCGGCGGCAGTTCCTCGTATACCCTGTCCACACCCCAGAAAAAGCTGATCGTCGAGCATGAGAAGCGTTTGTTTTCCATCCGGCTCTTGCGGCCATTGGCTGGCAGTAAATCCCGGTAGACGTAAGGCAGGTCGGCATTTGCCAGGACAGCGTCCGGTTCCAACTGCTGCCCATCCTCTAAGATCACCGCCCGGGTTTTGCTCCCGTTGACATCGATTCGCTCGACCGTCGTGTCGAACGCGAATTTCACGCCGGACTTTTCGGCGATATCCATCAAAGCCTCGACGACCCGGTACATGCCTCCCCTGGGATACCAGACACCGTGAGCCAGTTCGGTGTAAGGCATCATCGAGAAGGTGGCCGGGGCATCGAATGGGCTGAGGCCCATGTAGACATCCTGGAAGGTAAAAGCCGACTTCAACCGGGGATCGTCGAAATAGGCCGACATATGCGCGTAATGCCGCACCAGCGGCTTGACCTGGTAGATCAACGGCACGTTACGCAGGTTGAAGAAGTCGGTCGCCCGCCGGAAATCCCGGTCGACCAGCCGTTCGGTGGCGATGTGATAGTGGCGGCAGCCTTCCTCGACGTAGCGCAGAAAGCCCTGATAGCTCCCCGGCTCGATTGCCTCCAACTGCTCGCGCATGGCGTCCAGATCAGAGGTCAGGGATAGTCCGCTGCCGTCATCAAAAACCAGATGATAGGTCGGGTCTACCCGCCGGAGATCGAGCGCCTCATGCAGCGAGGAACCCAGGGCCGCGAATTCGGCTTCGTACAGCAGCGGCATGACGAGCAGAGTCGGGCCGGTATCGAAGTGATGCCCATCGCGGCTGAACCGGTCACAGCGCCCGCCGGGACGGGCGTTCTTTTCCAGCACCGTAACGTCGACTCCGTGCTGTGCCAGGTGAGTGGCTGCCGTAATCCCGCCGACGCCCGCGCCAATGACAATCACAGAAGGCGATTTCATGATCTGGCTCCCTCTGCGGGCGAGATATGACGCAGTACAGTAACGGGCGGCTGTGGGCAGACGGTCTGCCAGAGCGACGACCAGCCCATCTTCAATCCCGGTTGCAGCGTTTTGCATTCGGGATAGGAAGCCCGCAGCCGGCAGCCATCACGCTCAATCGTGTCCAGCACCGACTCGAAGCGGGCAATATAGGCATAGCCTGCCAACCTGCAGCGGGGATTCTTGACCCGTTCGAGGTAGCATCGGCCTGCCCGGAAGCAGCAGCGGGCCAGTTCCACGCGGCCTTTCACCCAGGCGCGAAAAGCCGGGCTACCTGCATCCTCCGGGTCGATGTCAGCCGCTTCGACAGCCTCACGTGGGATATTGACATACCCTTGATCGATATCATCCAGCGCGTCACGAAGCATGTGGGTAATATGCGCTCCCATTGCAGCCAGATAGCGCACCTCATTTTGAGGTGAACCGCAGCGATTACCGATGAAATAATGCAGCGCCTCGGTCACGGCTATCGCCAGCCAGCGCGTGTAGTTGTTCAGTTCACCCTCGGTGATCAGGCGGCCACGCCGCTCTGCGTCGAAGGCCATGACAGCCATCATATGGCAGATATACGACTGCAAACCGCTGCCGGGTTCATGATCGTGCCGGATCAGATCGGCCAGCAGGCGTTCCTCCGCGCACAGGTCTTGAGGCTGCTCGCCCCGGTACAGGCGTTCGACCAGGCTGCTTTGCCGTTCGACGAAAGCCATGCGCCCGGCGGTGTCCATCCCACCTTCATCGATCAGATCGTCCATCCACCGGAAGTAGGCATAAGCCCGGTAAGCATCAGCCACCCGGCCCCGGTCGGCAAGAAAAAGGACTGTGTAATAAGTCTGTTTACTGGCCCTCCAGGTAATTTCCGGGGCCAGTGATTGACGATATAAACGACTATCTCCAATCATCTCCGAATGTACGTAACCTGTTGACATCACCTTACCTATCACTTCTTCAGATATAGCAATACAAAAAAACAAGAGCGTGTTGTATCAAGATAATTTACGTACGACCGGAATTTTCGTTTCAGTGCGGGGAAGGAAACCGGCGAAGCAAATTACAAATGGGCTGCATCCAATACGAAAGCCGCCCGGATCACAGGGAACGATCCGGGCGGCTGCATGAGCCTGATGAGGCGGTATGGCAGGCGTCAGTTGTCGGCCAGCGCCAGGGTGTGAATGGCCTGCACGGCGAGATCGGCATCGTCGTCGGTGACGACCAGCGAAATCCCGCACTCGGATGATCCCTGTGCGATGGCGATCACGTTGACTCCGTTGCTGCCGGTGGCGGTGAAAATCCGCCCGGCAATGCCGGGGGTTTCGAGCATCCCGGCCCCGACGACGGTGACTATGGCGACATCGTCACGGGAAGTGGTCTGGTCGATATCACGGCGGGCGATCTCCAGGACGAACTCCTCGCGCAGCGCATCGACGACAACGCCTGAAGCGGCACGGGGAACGACGAAGCAGATATTCTGCTCGGATGACGACTGGGAGATGATCAGGACGCTTTTGCCCGTCCGGGCAACGGCACCGAAGGTGCGGGCGGCGAAGCCGGGGACGCCCAGCATACCCTTGCCCTCGACGGTGATCAGGCTCATCTCGCGGATGACCGTCACCGCCTTGACCGGGCGGTCGCTTGCCAGATCGTTGGGAACGATCAACGTGCCCGGATGCGCCGGGTTGAAGGTATTCTTCACCCGCAGGGGGATACCGGCTTCGAGAACGGGGCGGATCGTCTTTGGATGGAGCACCTTTGCCCCAAAATAGGCCAGCTCGCCGACCTCTTTGTAGGTCAGCCGCTCGATGCTGCGCGCTTCCTGCACGATGCGCGGGTCGGTGCTCATCACGCCGTCGACATCGGTCCAAATCCAGACCTCGTCGCTGTCCAGGATCGCGCCGAGGAGGGCGGCGCTGTAGTCCGAGCCGCCGCGCCCCAGCGTCGTGCTGATGCCATCAACCGTCGCCGCGATGAAGCCGGTCACCACCGGGACGATTCCCTCGTCGAGAAGCGGGTCAAGCCCCTGTTTGACCTTTGCTCCGGTCAGATCGAGGAGAGGGGCGGCATTCTGAAAATGATCGTCGGTGACAATCAGCTCGGTGGCATCGACGGCCTGGGATTTGATCTCGTGCTGACGCAGGGCTGCGGCAACCAGCCGGGCGCTGATCCGCTCGCCAAGCCCCATCGTGTAATCGAGGGCGCGAGGAGGCGCTTCGCCGAGCACATGGACGCTCTCGCAGAAACGCAGATACCCGCCGATCAACTCGTTCGACGAGGCGAGCAGCGAATCGGCTTCGCCGTCCAGCAGGCTGTCGATCACCTCCCGGTGCCGTTCACGCAGCGCCTCGGTGACGCGCCGATAACCGGCTTCGTCGCCGGAAGCGGCATAGACCAACCCTTCTTTAAGAAGGTTTGTCACGCCGCTAAGGGCTGAGACGACCACCAGCACGTTCTCGGCGGTCGAAAGAGTATCGTGGACGATATCCTTCACCTGGGTGATCGCTTCGGGGCTTCCAACCGACGTGCCGCCGAATTTCATCGTTATTAGCCGCATTTTCCCTGACTGGTTGCTCATCGTATCCCCTCATTGTGATGATTTCTAGCTGGATTTGGGAGACAAGTTTATACGACGGCCAGCGCCTGCGCCAGATCAGATAGCAGGTCGTGGGTATCTTCGATACCGACCGCAAAGCGGATCAGCGTATCGGAGATGCCGATCCGGGCGCGTTCCTCCGAACTGAGGTCGTAGTAGGTCATCACCGCAGGCTGGTTGACCAACGATTCAACCCCGCCCAGGCTGGGAGAGATGCTGGGATACTGGAGGGCGTCGATAAATCGACTGGCATCTTCCAGGGACCCCTCGATCTCGAAGCTGACCACGCCGCCGAATCCTTTCAATTGCCGGACGGCGATATCATGGTCGGGATGTGTGTCGAGGCCGGGATACCAGACGCGGCGCACGGCGCTGTGATCGGAGAGATAGCAGGCGATTTCGAACGCGCTCTGGTTCTGGTATGACACGCGCAGGCCAAGCGTCTTCAGCCCCCGCTCAAGCAGCCAGGCGGTATGCGGATCGAGCACGTCGCCGATCATGCCCTGGTTCTGGCGGAGGGCGGAAATCAAATCGGCGGAACCGGCCACCGACCCGGCCAGCAGATCGTTGTGCCCGCCGAGGTACTTGGTGCCGCTGTGGACAACAAGATCGACTCCATATTCGAGCGGACGGATATTGACCGGTGTGGCGAAGGTGGTATCGACCAGGGTTTTGACGTGATGGGCCTTCGCAATCGAGACGAGGCGATCCAGGTCGATGACCCGCAGGTATGGATTGGTCGGCGATTCGGTGACGATCAGCCGGGTTTCGGGGCGGATCGCCGCTTCCAGGGCAGCATAATCGCCCATCGGAACAAGCGTGCTCTCGATCCCCAGGCGATTGAGGAAAGTAAGTGAAAAATCGCGGGTGCGGCGGTAGCAGTCGTCGGTGAGGACAATGTGGTTGCCAGCCGACAGGATGCTCAACAACACGCTGGTAATGGCTGCCATGCCGGATGAGTACAGAAGGGCATCTTCAGCGCCTTCCAGGGCCGCCAGACGGGCTTCAACTGCCTTTACAGTGGGGTTGCCGTAGCGACTATACTCGCTGCGGCCATTAGACATGCCCATCGACTTGGCCTGCATGTAAGAGACAACATCCGAGGTATCGGCAAACGTATAGGTTGCTGTCTGGTAGATGGGCGTGGTCAGCGCATCTTTGGGCTGCTGACGGGAACGCCCGGCATGCACCGCCTGAGTCGACGGGCCGGTAGTATGGTTTTGTACAGTCTCGGCCATTTGGAATATCCCCCTCTGGCATTTGCGCTTTTCCAGAGGGGTTACCTGTAGAGGGAAATAAAAATCCCCTCTGACAGATAGAGGGGTGCCACGTGGCATCCTCTTATCTTTCAGAAACACTCTGCCGGAATTGGCACCACCCCACGTGTGGGAGGTTGCCGAGGCTTCAACGGGCCGGTCCCTCCGCCTCTCTGGATAAGAGCAGAAAACTATTTAATTTGTGGATAATGCTACACGAGCCGGGAGGATTTGTCAACCTGTTTGGGTAAAAAGTATGTTAAAAACACCTGTTCATCTTTGACATGTGAATAGTCGTTTTGTAACGCGAAACCTGGAGTGGGGTGTCGGCAGGGACAAAATGGCAAATCGTCACGTTTCGTAACACGAAATCTGAGGCTGGGTGTCGTCAATTCTCCACAGGAGAATTGATCGGGGTTTCGGCAAAGCCGAAACGCCCACGTTTTGAAGACAGGACGGATTTTTAGGGGTTATTTGAGCCGACCATAACGGCGGTCGCGGTCGGCGAAATGGAGCAGCGCCTTGCGGAATTCCTCGCGGTCGAAATCGGGCCAGTAGACTTCGGGGAAATAGTATTCGGCGTAAGCCGCCTGCCAGATCAGGAAATTGCTCAGGCGAAGCTCGCCGCTGGTGCGAACGATCAGATCGGGGTCGGGTAGATCGCCGGTATAGAGATAATGGTTGAGTAAATCCTCGGTGATCTCTTCAGGTGAATGCCCGGCTTTGACGATTTCCCGCACCGCGTGGATGATTTCAGCGCGACCGCCATAGTTGAAGGCGATGTTGAGGATCAGCTTGTCGTTGTCTTTGGTCAGGTCGATGGCTTTGAAAACCTTCTCTTTGAGATCGGGATCGATGCGTGAAAGGTCGCCGATATGGCGGAGACGCACACCCTCCTTGTGCAATTCCAGCAGTTCGCGGTCGATAACGTCACGAACGATGTTCATCAGGCCGGAGACTTCTTCCTCCGGGCGGCCCCAGTTTTCGGTAGAGAAGGCATAGATCGTCAGAATCTCGACGCCGAACTCGACACAGGCCCGCAGCACCCGGCGTAAATTTTCGGTTCCGGCGCGATGACCGGCCAGACGGGGCAGGCCGCGCTGCCTGGCCCAGCGGCCATTGCCATCCATGATGATGGCAACGTGTGTGGGGACTTTGTCAGGTGGAATATCGAGTACTGCTGCTTCGGGTTTTGAGCCTCTTTTCGCCATAAACCTACACTTCCAGGATTTCTTTCTCTTTACGTTCCCCGGCCCTGTCGACCTCACTTGAGTAATGATCGGTCAGCTCTTGAAGTTTATCTTTTCCATTGAAGAAATCATCCTCGGAGATCATCTTCTCTTTCTCGAACTCGCGGAGGTCTTCGAGCGTATCACGCCGGACGTTGCGAACAGCTACTTTGGCGACTTCGATCCGCTTGCTGACGACCTTGACGAGGTCCTGGCGGCGCTCTTCGGTGAGCGGCGGGATAACCAGACGGATCAGTTTGCCGTCGTTGCCGGGCGTAAGGCCGAGGTCGGAACTCTGGATCGCTTTTTCAATCGCCCCGATGGTAGTCGGGTCAAAAGGGCGGATGGCGATCAACTGTGGTTCGGGCGCGGAACAGGTCGCCAGTTGTTGGAGCGGCGTTGGCGTGCCGTAATATTCAACCATAATCCGTTCGACCAGCGCGGGTGAGGCCCGTCCCGTCCGGATGGAAGCGAGGTCATCTTCCAGGGCATTGATCGCACTTTTCATGCGTACTTCCGCATCGCGCAGGGTATCCTTGATCATTTTCCAACTCCAGAACTTGTGACAGGTGGGCGGCGAAAACCGAACCGTGTTTTCAACTAAAACATTCGCTATTCGCCTAGCAGTCCCTTGATTCTTTAATGCTTGAGAGGAACTCCTCAGGTCATCCTCAGTCCTTCTGACGCTTTCCCCAGGTGCGCCAGTCATCCACGAGGTCAGGTGTGAAAGCGACCCTGGCCGCAAAAATCACGTCCTCATTTTGTCGCAACTGGAGGGAGTTGTCAACCGGAGGAAGGGGAATGAGAGTAGTTGGAAGTTTAACTGGGATCACCCCCTAATCTTCGCTGCGCTCAGATTTGTCCAAAGGGGGACGACAAACTCTTCGAGGGACGGTGGCAACTACGGTGTATCGGTCTTCGGTCGACCAGATGGGCATCCATAGGGGGTGCTCCTACGAGATGAGATAAGTTGTGAGATTCAATCGGGCTGCGTAGCTTTTGGTGAGTTGAGTCGTTTTGTAGTAAGTAAGAGATATTCTTTGTAAAATGCTGCTCCTGTCGCCATAAACGTCTAAATCGAGGGGAACCGAATGCCACGCCTGAAAGTAATCTTCAACCCGGCTGCCGACCGAGGGCATGCGGCTGAGAGGAAACCGATCATCCGAAAAGCGCTTGAGGAAGCCGTTCTCGCGGCTGAAAAAGAGGGCCGGGGTTATGACCTTGACTGGACATCGACCGAGTACCCTGAGCATGCCATCGCGCTGGCCCGTGAAGCCGCCGTCCAGCAGTTCGACCTGGTGGCGGCGGTCGGCGGCGACGGAACGATCCACGAGGTGATCAACGGTTTAATGATGGTCGAGGGGGGGCTGCGCCCCAAACTCGGCGTGATCCCCGGCGGATCGGGGAATGATTTCGCTCACAACTTCGGGGTGCCGGATGGCATCGGCGAGGCAGTACGGGTCATCATGGAGGGTGTGGAGCGCCCGATTGATCTCGGAATGGTGACGGATGACCAGGGGCGGCGCGTGTACGTCGACAACACGATGGGGATCGGGTTCAGCGGCGTGGTCAATATCAATACGCGCAAACGGAAATGGCTGCGCGGCTTCTTCGCCTACTTCGTCGCCGTGCTGGAGACAATCATCTCGCCGCCCTGGTTGAAAGTCTGCCTGACGGTTGACGATAGAGAACCGGTCACCCATGCATTGTGCATGGTGAGCATCAACAATGGGCCGCGTGAGGCAGGGGGGTTCCCGACCGGGATCGGGGCATTGATGGACGACGGGCTGCTGACGTATATGCTGATGCAGAAAATGGGATCGCTGCGACTGCTGCGCTATCTACCGGTGGTGATGGCCGGAAAACACCTGAACCATCCCAAGTTCTTCAGCAGCGAAAACGCGAAGCGGCTCATCATCGAAACGGACCGCCCGATGGTGATCCACACCGACGGTGAAGTGTTCAGCACCGCCGATATGGGACTGCACGCGCTTGAGATCGAGGTCGTGCCCGGCACGGTACAGGTAATGAGCACCAATTAAAGTATAATAGGGGGTAGAGAATATTCTAGACGGGGCTGCACGCGATAGGTTCAGTCACAGCTTTGGTGCCGCCTCCTGACCGGATAGTGCTTGATGCCAACTCTGATCCGTGCGCTGGTAGATTATGATCCTGACCTGCTGCAGGTGATCGCCCAGCAGTGGGACATAGACATCGCCGCAACCGACCGGATAGCGGCCTCGGACGAACTCGCCGACGCCATCGTGCAACCGGAAGCAGTCGAGGCGATGTGGGAGCGCCTGGATGACGACGACCGGCAGGCGTTGAACGAACTGCAAGCCCGCGATGGACGAATCCCTTTTACCCACTTCGAACGCCAATACGGAGAAATCCGCCCGATGGGGCCTGCCCGCCGGGAACGGGAACGCCCCTGGCTCGACCCGGTGGGGGTGACCGAAAAACTCTACTACCGGGGCCTGATCGTCCGCCAGTTCGACCAATCAGAAGAGGGAATGCGGGAGTATATCGCCATTCCTGCCGATCTCATGGCGCTGCTGCCCCGCCCGGCAACCGGCGACCTGCTGCCATCGCCCGGATATGCTGCCGCCCCGCCGCGCGACCTCAAGGATGGACACAACACCGCCCCGGATGATATCGCCACGATACTGGCTTACCTGTTGATACGGGATACCAATGCCCGTGAATGGCTCATCGCCGAGCCTGCCCCGGCCATCGATCCGTACCTGCGCCGCCCGGACGATCCGGTTTACCGCGCTCTGCTGGTTCACCTGGCCTATGACCTGGAGTTGATTGCCGACGACGAAGTGCTGACGCACGTCGTGACCAGGGTCGACAGGGAAGCGGCCCGGCCCTGGCTGGAAGCGCCGCGCCTCCATCAGGCGCGGTCGCTGGCGGAAACGTGGGCCGAATCGGTGCGCTGGAACGATCTTGCCTATACGCCCGGCCTGGAATCTGACGACTGGGTGAACAATCCGTTGGCGGCGCGGCACGCGATCTTAGAGATGCTCGGCGGGGTGCCTGCCGAAATCTGGTGGAGCCTGGATGGGTTCGTCGAGCATGTCAAACGGTACAACCCCGACTACCAGCGTCCGGGCGGCGATTACGGCGCGTGGTATATCCGCGATGCAAACAGCGACGAGATTCTGCACGGGTTTGGATACTGGGATTATATCGACGGGGCGCTGCTGCGGTTCATCGTCAATGGGCCGATGCGCTGGCTGGGGGTGGTGCGCTTTGGGCAGGGCCGTTTTCTGCTGACTCCGATTGGACTGGCGCTTCTGGGGCGCGGCGAATGGTCTTCGGAGCCTGACCGGGATGTTAGAATCCAGGTCGACGAACAGGGGATGATCAGCGTGCCGGTCGATATCAGCCGGTACGACCGTGTGCAAATCGCGCGGTTCGCCGCCTGGATCTGTTCGCCTGGGCCGTCGGCCCACACACAGCGGCCAGACAGCCGGGACGAAGGGCATTATATCTACCGCCTGACGCCGCAGGCTATCGAACGGGCGACCGGGGAGAAAATCTCCCTGAAGGGGCATATCATCCCGTTCTTGCAGCGATTATCGGGCCACCGCCTGCCGCAGAACGTGATCGACATGATGGGAGCGTGGGAGGACGAGCCGCGCGAGGTGATCGTCCACGACGTGGTGATCGTCACGGCCAGGGACCTGGGTGTGTACGAACGGCTGCTGGAAAACGAGCGGGTAAGCCGCTGGTTCGAACAATCGATCGGGCCGCATGCGCACATCGTCAAACGGGAGAACATGCCTGCCCTGTTAAATGCGCTGCGTGATACGGGGATTCTCCCGCTGTTCGAAGGGCACGAGAAAGACGACCGCCCGCTGTAGTGACGACTGCCAACCTTCAAGCGGCGGCGATGGGATCAGTCGCCCGCCACCCGGATGATTTCGGTTTCCCAGGTTGACGTATTCAGGATAATGGCGGCTGGGCTGCCGTAATCGGAGGGGATGGTGTAGACGGCCAGGGCCGAGGTATCGGCATGGCGGGCGATTCGCAACTGCCGCTCGTGGTGAACGTGTCCGCTGAACACGGCGCGGACCTTTCCGCGTTTGAGCACCTTCTGGCCCAATTCGATGTTGGCATAGAAGGCATTGAGGATTCCCTGTTCGACGGTGTTGATCGGTTTCAGGCAGCCTTTGAACAGGGGAACGTGGGTGACGACAATAATGTCCTTGATGCCCGGGTTGTTTTGAAGCTCGTCGAGTCTGGCCTCAAAACCTTCACCGACCCGTTGGGCGAATTCGATATCCGTCCAGGGCCAGTCGATATAATTCGCGTCGTTGGAAATCTGGGGCTTGATGCTCTGGTAGAACTCGTCGTCAAGCTGGAGGTGGGGATGTTTTCCGCCGTAGTCGTACCAGGCGATGGTGCCGCAGACTCCCAGGTCGTCGACGACCAGGTTTTCACGTTCGAGCCAGGTGTAGTGATAGGCCGAGGCCGCTTCGGGGAGCAGTGAGTTCCACAGGTGATCGCTGGTATAGGTGAACGTCCGGTGCCACACATCGTGATTCCCGGCAATGGCGGCACGCCGTTCGCAGACCGAGGTGAAGCTGTCCAATCCACGTGTGAACATATACAGCGGTTCGCCAATGTCCCCGGCGAGGACAAACAGGTCGGGGCGTTCCAACTGCAAAAGCTCGGCAAGCTCTTGAAGCTTATCCGTCCATTGTGGGAAGAAATGGATATCGGATGTGATCGCTATACGCATGCTTTACCGATCCGGGCCGTTCCTGACAGCAGTACGCGCCGCAGCGAGGCGCAAGATAAACGGGCCTGTCTCCCGCGTGCCGCTTTTGAAGATTTGCGTGAGTGTACATAACCTCATAACTCAAAGTATAAAGCAACTACGGTGTAACGTAAAAAACCGGTTTGATTCATATTGGGAAGCTGCTTATCGCGTGGAGTAAGTACCCTCAGGGCGTTTCGAGGCCATGAGCGGTGAGCAGCGCCTCGTCGCCGAGAATGTCCCCGGTTGGGCCATCGGCGACTACCCGGCTTTGATCCAGGATGATCACCCTGGTGAACAGGTCGGCGACCAGGCGCAGGTCGTGGGTGGCAGCCAGCATGGTGCGCTCCATACCATCGAGCAGGTTGATCAGGCTGCGGCGGGCGCGTGGATCGAGTCCGGAGGTCGGTTCGTCGAGGACGAGTATCTTAGGGTTCATCGACAGGACGGTGGCAATGGCGACCCGCTTCTTCTGCCCCAGGCTGAGATGGTGCGAGATGTGGTCGGCGTAGTCCTGCATACCGACCGCTTCGAGGGCAGCGTCTACGCGGCGGCGGACTTCTTCTTCGGGTAGGGTCATGTGGAGCGGCCCGAAAGCCACGTCGTCAAATACGCGGGGATTAAATAGCTGGTCGTCGGGGTTCTGGAAGACCAGCCCGACCCAGGCGCGAATCTGCCCGATGTTGCCGTCGGTGACGGGCAGCCCGCCGACGGTTACCTGCCCCGATGTGGGGCGGTAGATGCCGTTCAGGTGGAGCATCAGCGTGGATTTGCCCGCCCCGTTCGGGCCGACGAGCGCAACCCGTTCGTCGGGACCAACCGACAGGCTGACATCGATCAAGGCCTGATGTCCGCCGGGGTAGGTGTAGGTCAGGTTCTCGACTTCAATCGTGTGGTGCAAGTGGGCTGCTCCTAAAAACAAGTTCGCAGGGGCTTTGCCCCTGCAACCCCACAAACTTTTGAAAAAGTTTGATCAAAACTTCAGATTATTCGGCTGGCTACCAGCAGTAATGTTGCGATCAAGACCGGGACGAGGCCGATCAGAATATCACGGGGGCGGAGCCGGGGCGGATCAAGCTGCATCGGTGCGCCGGTGTAGCCCCGTGAGAGCATGGCGTTGTAGACTCGCTCGCTGCGTTCGAATGCGCGGACGATCAGGTTGCCGATCATCCGACCGGTGGTGCGGGCGCGGAAAATCAGCGAAGGGGCAGAACCAGCCGAAACGGCGCTGCGAGAATCGCGGGCGCGGGCCAACCGTGCAGCTTCGTCGGCGAGCAGGAAAAGGTAGCGATACATAAACGAAATAATGGCGACCAGCACTTTGGGAATACGCAAGAAGGACATCGCCCAGAGCAGGGTGGTGAAGCGCGTGGTGGCAATCAGCAGGATGGCGGCCTGGACGGAGATCAGGCTCTTGAAGACGATGCTGGCGCAGCGCACGAGTCCCGGTTCGCTGACCGGCCAGCCGGTGACCGGCAGCGCGGCGAGGTACGGTTCCGGGCCGGTGAAGATCAGGGTGACGGCGGCGAGCGAAAAGGGCAGGACGGCCAGTGACCGGGTCACGACCAGCGCCGGCGAAACGTGAGCGATGACCGCCCCGGCCATCATCAGGGCGAAGAGGATGATATAAGCTCCGAAAGCGCCGTTTGGCATCAGGCCGGTGATCAGGATCAGGCAGAGGGCGACGACCAGCTTGACGCGCGGGTCGAGCCGGTGCAGTGCCGTATCGGCTTCGGATGATGGATCAAAGTGTTGAAGCTGGATCATTGCGGATAGTCCCTGGGAGGCATTCGAGCCTCCCAGGGATTATATCACCTGCCTACCGGGATGTCGGCGGGTGTTTCTTTTCCGGCTTTCGTCAGCCTTGCCAGGCCAATCGCCGCGCCAAAGACGATCAGGACGCCGATCATACCGGCCAGGATGGTGCTTGCCCCGCTTTCGCCGAGGAAAGGCAGCGTGTAATCGGGGAAGATTTCATAAGGCGCTTCGCCGAATTCGCCATGAAACGCTGCTTCTCCGGGCACGGCGAAGCCAACCGGCTCGACCTCGACTTCGGACGGGTCGGCGAAGGCTTCGACGATGCGTTCCATGCCGTCGGAGTATTCGGAGGCCAGCGGCGCAAAGAGCGTGATGGCAAGCGCGAGCAGCAGGCCGGTCAGTACCCACCCGGCGGCTTCCTGGCCGGGGGCGGCTTCACCGGTCAGCAGGTCGGGGCGGGTGGCGAAGATGAAGGACAGGGCGAACACGGTCAGCAATCCTTCGCCAACGCCGATCAGGGCGTGGACGCCGACCATCGCGGGCAGGGCGATGCCCAGCGGCGAGGTGCCCGACACGGCCAGCTCGACCGCAGCGAAGGCCGAGGTGACGATCAGCGAGAGCCAGGCCCCGGCAAAGGCCCCGGCCAGCATCCCGCCCCGGCTGTCCTTGAACAGATTCTTGACGAAACGATACGAGAAATACCCGACGAACGAGGTGATGATCCCCATGTTGATAATATTGATGCCCATCACCAGCAGGCCGCCATCCTGGAAGAGCAGCCCCTGGACAGCAATCACCGCCGTCATGACGAGCACACTGGCCCAGGGGCCGAGGATGATCGCGGCCAGGGTTCCACCCAGCAGGTGGCCCGACGTGCCGCCGGGAATGGTGAAGTTGAGCATCTGCCCGGCAAAAATCGCCGCGCCGACGATGCCCATCAGGGGAATCTGGCGCTCTCCAAGCTGGCTGCGGGTATTGCGGATCGCGAGGCCGACCATCACCAGGGTGACGATCCAACCGGCAATCGAGAGCCAGACCGAAAAGAATCCATCGGGGGCGTGCATAGGCTGCGGTGCAGGCGGGGCAGAGAGTATTGGGGGCATGACTATCTCCTTGCGATACCGAATGGGTAAAAATATGTAAATGCAAAGATTTGCAACAAAGATCGCGGGAAGGATACCACGAGTGGTCGGGGAGTGCAAGGGGGAAGATAAAAGTAGGCGCAGCACGCTGCGCCTATACGCTCTGGTCTTGGAACGCCCGCTGGTGTTTACTCCTCCTCGCGGACGGCACGCCAGACGGCGTCAATCGATTGGAGAGCGGTCAGGTTGCGATAAGGCCAGGCATGTTCCATTGCTTCGGGGTCATCGAAATAGGGACGGGCAAAGGTGATGTGGCGCGCGTCGGGCTGCATGCCGTGATTGGGTAAAGGCTGAACCGCCCGCCAGAAGTTCCAGAGGGGGATATCGTACTCCTGGGCCAGGTCGACGATCAGCGCGTTGATGCTGTAATCGCCCTCGATGTTGTCGGCTTTTGTGGAGAGGATCGGCACGACTCCGTTGTCGATGAAATATTCGACGATCTCGCGCAGATACATCTCGTAATCATCGAGCACCATCGTATCAGCTTTACGCTCGATGCTGATGATCACGATGCCGGGCAGGTAGTGGCGATACTCACAGGCGATTGGCGTCTCGTAAGGGTAGCAGGCATCCGGGTCGGCCCAGAGGGGCGAGAGCGCTGCCGAGACGGTCATACCGGGTTCGACTGCGTAGCGCTCCCGGTAGAACGACCCTTTGAAATGGTCGATCATTTCCTGGAGATAGGCGTATTCATCGCCCAGGCTGTACTGATCGGGCTGCTCGAAGAAGCCCAGGAACCAGACTACAACGCTCTGGCAGTCGCCGACGACGGTAAACGAACGTGGATTGTTGCCCCGCTCGATGCCCAGCGCGTAAATCTCGCGGGCGGTATCGCTGACCTCCGGGATGACCGGCATATTCATCCAGGGTTCAGGGTAAGGGGTCGAGGTCGGCGGGCCGGGTGTGTCGGATGGGGAGGGGGTGGACGACGAGGTTGGCGCTGAAGATGGCGATGGCTCCGGCTCGTCAGTGTCGGTTGGCCGGGGAGACGGCTCTTCCGCCTGCTCCTCAGTCTCTTCGATCTCTGCGGCTGTCGCTGCTGCCGGTTCAGCCGGGCGGCTGCAACCCGGCAGGCTGCCGCCGATCAGGACCGCGCCGACAAGTATCAACAGGTTTCGTCTATTGTTCACGGGTTTCCTCTCTCCCAAAATCCCGTTTGTGAGAAGTGTGTCGTTTCGCGCTTTTATCCCCGGTGCTTCAGCACCGGGCTAAAAATCTTGGGCGCTGAAGAATTAAGTTACCCTTCATCGTCATCCGAGACGGCCCGCCAGACGGCATCAAGGGCTTGCAGCGCGGTCAGGTTGCGCACCGGCCAGGCCGATTCCATCCGCACCGGGTCATCGAAATAGTTGTGTGAATAGGTCAGGTGAAAACCATCGTCGACCAGCCCGTGATCCGGGAGCGGATCGGCGGCGGTCCAGAAATTCCAGAGCGGCACGTCGTAATCTCTTGCCACGTCGACAATCACCTTGTTGATGCTGTGATCGCCTTCCATGTTGTCTGCCTTGGTCGAGAGGATCGGGACGACATCGCGTTCCAGGGCGAATTCGACAATATAGCCGAGGTATTCCCGGTGAACCTCTGCCGGAGACTCGGCCCAGTTGGTGCCCATGCTGACGATCAGGATCGAGGGTTCGGAGAGGCGGAACTCGCATTCGAGCGGGTTTTCATCGACGTTACAGTTTTCCGGGTCGGCCATCAGCGGCGAAAAGACCGTCGCGGCGTTGAAGCCGCCGCCGACGGCGAAGCGTTCAC
Source organism: Anaerolineae bacterium (assembly GCA_034430335.1). Taxonomy (GTDB): domain Bacteria; phylum Chloroflexota; class Anaerolineae; order Aggregatilineales; family UBA3940; genus JAFGOY01. The sequence goes on from DAOUES010000258.1 coordinate 21,411, forward strand.
GAGAGAACGAACCGTGAAAATAATCGATCGCTTCCTTCAATGTCTGGTTTTCATCACCCAGCCGGTACTGCGATGGTGAGTCGAAGTCGGTGAGGAAATAGTCGGACAGGCTGTTGCAATCGCCGACGACCGAAAATGAGTGGGGATCGTTGCCGTGCTCGATCCCGCGTTGATATATCTCGCGCATCGCCTCGCTGACCGTTGGAATGATGGGCCAGTCCTTCCAGTCTTCGGGGTAGGGCGTTGCGGTCGGTTCTCTGGTGGGAGTCGGCGATGGTTCTTCGGTTTCCCGCGCCTCACCGGTCGGTTCGGGCGACGGGGTTTCGGTGGGCGTGGGGATGTCGGTCGCCGTTGGCGGAGGGGCGTCGGTCGCCGTCGAGGTTGGCGTAACAGGCGTCGGTGTGCTGGTCGGCGGCTGCTCGATGGGAGCGGCGCACCCGGTCAATGCGCCGATCAGCAGGATCAGGGTGGGTATGGACAGGAATTGGGGCCGCAGAGTCACCATGTCTCCTTGGTAGTATTTGAAATGCCATTATGCAGGCATCACGAAGGATGTCGAAATCTTGAAGATTATAGCGAAAGGCGCGGATTTTGCACTTTCTCAAGCCACGCTAGAGGCTGTTATGAACTTTCATAACCTCAGTTCGGGATAAGGAGATTAACCAATGAATCGAGCAGTTTGGGCTTCCTCCTACCCGTTTTTGAGATAGAAACAGGTCAAAATTCACACATTTTCGGGGCAATGACCTCACTTTGAAGCACTACCAACGTTATCCCGAACTCAGGTTTCATAGCAAAAAAGCCATCGAATGGACAAAGTGTTGAAGCATCAGAATGGCAAAAGCCAGAAAATGAAGGACCGAGAGAGCCTGGGGAAGGCGCTCGTAATCACGTGTCAGGTGCCGGAAACGAGCCAACCAGCCGAAACTCCGTTCAACGACCCAGCGACGGGGAAGCAGAACAAAGCCTCGTTTGGCTTCGGGCAATCTGATCACAATCAGATCGATCCCCTCTGTCTGAGCGGCTTGTTTGGTTCTCTCACCCGTATAACCCTGGTCCACGAAAGCCACTTCGACGCGGTCACCGGTGACCACCTGAACGTGCTGCGCCAACTC
>DAOUES010000259.1:0-3253 GCA_034430335.1 Anaerolineae bacterium
GCTGCTGGCGGGCCATATCGACCGACCCCATGTAGACGTGGCAGTCCATGCCCAGCAGGGCGGCGGCGGTGGCGGTCGCGACGCCGTGCTGACCCGCGCCCGTTTCGGCGATGACTCGCTGCTTGCCGATCCGGCGGGCGAGTAATGCCTGGCCAAGCGCGTTGTTGATCTTGTGTGCACCGGTGTGGGCGAGGTCTTCGCGCTTGAGGTAAATCTGCGCCCCGCCGAGATGCTCGGAAAGGCGGCGGGCATAGCTGACCGGGGTCGGACGCCCGGAATAGGTCGAATGCAAATAATCAAGCTCGCGGTGGAACTCAGGATCGGCGAGGGCGGCGTGAAAGGCCGCTTCGAGTTCGTCGAGGGCGGGGACGAGCGTCTCAGGGACGAATCGCCCGCCGTACTCGCCGAAATAGCCCCGCGCGTCGGGAAGCGGGGTCTGGTTGGCCTGTGTCGATTTGGTCATACGGCCTCCAATACCGGCTGGCAGGCCGCCTGGATAAACGCCCGCACCTTCGACGAGTCCTTGCGGCCCTTGCACGGGCTTTCGACCCCGCTGGCGGCGTCGACTCCCCAGGGGCGGATCGCGGCGACCCGTTCGGCGACGTTGTCGGGGGTCAGGCCACCGGCAAGCATCAGGCGGGGGGTCAGCGCGTTGATCGTCCGGGCAACTTCGATGCTGGCGGAGGCACCCGTTCCGCCGTAGAGATCGGGGTGATAGGCGTCGAGGAGCAGCGCGGGCAGGCGTTCGTCGGTGGGGGCGGCGGGTAGATACTGCTCCGCAAACCGCAGCGCCTCGCTCCGGTTGACCGGGCGGATCGCTTTGACGGCGCGGCCATCGAGCGCGGCGAGGGCTTCGGCGGGTTCGTCGCCGGAGAGTTGGGCGAGATCGAGGCGGACGAGGTCGATGGTCCGGCGGATGCTGTCGACCGGTTCGTTGACGAACACGCCAACGAGCAGCGGGTGCTTCTTACCGAAGACGCCGCGCAGGGTGTCGACGATCTCGCGGGCCTGGGCGGGAGTCACATAGCGCGGGCTGGGCGGGTAGAAATTCAGGCCCAGCATATCGGCCCCGGCTTTTGTGGCAGCCAGGGCGTCTTCATAGGTGGTTATTCCGCAAATCTTGGTGATGGTCATGGTCTTCTCCCCTCACTGGTACGACCCCGGCGCTGAAGCACCGGGCTAATCGTTATCGAACACGTTACCTATTTTGTGGGCGGCGATCCACCCCCTCTGGCCGACTTCGTCGCCCATCTCCCCCACAGGGGGCGATCAGAGAGGTTCGGTTTTGAGCGTGGTGGAGCACCCCCTCTGTCGCTGCGCGACATCTCCCCCACAGGGGGCGATCAGGCCGCGTGCTGCGCCCCCGCAAGATCAGTATGTACGGGAACAGCGTGCTGTGCCCGCCGTTCCACCCGGCGATATGCTCATCGCGGCTGGGCGCTGAACCGGCGCACCTGATTGGCGAGATCGGGCGCTTTGACCAGCGCCTCGCCGACCAGAACCGCATGTGCATCCAATTCTCCCATCCGGCGGACATCGTCCGGCGAATGGATTCCGCTCTCGGCGACCAGAACGACATCAGCCGGAACGTGCTTCGCAAGGCGGGCAGTGGTTTCCAGGTCGACGGCGAAGGTTTTCAGGTCGCGGTTGTTGACGCCGACAATACGCGGCCCGATCTTCAACGCGCGGTCGAGTTCGGCCTCGGCGTGGACTTCGACCAGCGCATCAATCCCCAATCGGGCGGCCTCGGCGTAGAGATCGGCAAGCTGCGCGTCGTCGAGCGAGGCGGCGATCAGCAGGATGGCGCTCGCCCCGGCTGCAACAGCCTCGTGTACCTGGTAGGCGTCGAGAATGAAATCCTTGCGCAGCAGCGGCAGATCGACCACCGCCGCGACCTGGCACAGGACATCGAGATGCCCCTGGAAGAACCGTTCGTCGGTCAGCACCGAAATCGCCGATGCGCCGTTGTCCTCGTAAGCGGCGGCCAGCAGCACCGGGTCGAAATCCTCGATCAGGACGCCCTTGCTGGGCGAAGCATGTTTCACCTCGGCGATCAGCGCAACCGTTTCGCCCTGACGGAGCGCATCGGCAAAACGGGCAGGCCGCTTTTCTACCGCCTCGGCGCGGCGCAGCATCTCCGCCGGGGGGATGTCGCGCTTGCGGGCGGCGAGTTCCTCCTGCTTGTGGGCCAGTATCTCGTCGAGGATCGTGCCGGTCCTGACGAAGGTCATGCCGCGAACCCCCGTGACATCTCGATCAGCGCATCGAGCCTGGCGAGCGCCGCGCCGCTGTCGATGGTATCGGCGGCCAGCGCGATCCCCTCGCGCAGGTCGGCGACCACGCCCGCCGCGAGCAGCGCCGCCGCCCCGTTCAGCAGGACGACATCGCGCTTGGCGCTGTCGACCTCGCCGGTCAGCACGCCGCGCAGAATGGCGGCATTCTCGGCGGCGTCGCCCCCTTGCAGATCGGAGATGTGGGCACCGGGGAAACCGTAATCCTGCGGATCGAGCGTGTAGGTATCGACCGTACCGTTCTGAAAGTGGCTGACGGTGTTGGGACCGGTGGTGGTCAGCTCGTCGAGGCCGCCGTAGCCGCTGACGATGATCGCCGACTCCGACCCCAGGTCGTCGAAGACCTGGGCCAGGAACGAGGCAAGGTCGGCGGCAAAGACGCCCATCAGTTGACGCTTCGCCCCGGCGGGATTGGTCAGCGGACCGAGGATGTTGAAGATCGTCCGCACGCCGATCTCGCGGCGCGGGCCGATGGCATACTTCATCGCCGGGTGGAGTTTGGGCGCGAACAGGAAGCCGATCCCGATCTCGTCGATGCACTGGCCGACCTGCTCCGGGGTCAATTCAAGGTTGACGCCCAACTCGGCGAGCACGTCGGCGCTGCCGCATTTGCTGGTCGCGGCGCGGTTGCCGTGCTTGGCGACCGGCACCCCGGTTCCCGCTGCGACAAAGGCAACGGTGGTCGAAATGTTGAAGGTGCCGGAGTTGTCGCCGCCCGTGCCGCAGGTATCGAGCAGTTTGGACGGATCGACTTTAGTCGGGATGCGGGTAGCGTTGGCGCGCATGGCGCGGGCGCTGCCGGTGATCTCGCTGCGGGTCTCGCCCTTCATGCGGAGGGCCATCAGGTAGGCGGCGATCTGGGCATCGGTGGCTGCCCCGGCCATGATCTGGTTCATCACGATTTCGGCTTCTTCCGCCTGCAAGTGCCCGAACCGGCTGATGATTCCAATCGCGCGTTTGAT
>DAOUES010000260.1:0-2194 GCA_034430335.1 Anaerolineae bacterium
TGGGTAAAGCGCTGGGCGTGTGCGGGCTGATGAACGCCCAATACGCGATCAAGGACGACGTGGCCTACGTACTGGAGGTCAACCCGCGCGCCAGCCGGACGGTGCCCTACGTCAGCAAGGCGACCGGCGTGCCGCTGGCAAAGCTGGCTGCACGGGTGATCGCCGGGGAAACGCTCGACGAACTGGGGCTGGTCGAGATGCCGCGCGTGGATGGCTTCTTCGTCAAGGAGGCGGTGCTGCCCTTCAAGAAGTTCGCCGGGGTCGACGCGCTGCTGGGGCCGGAGATGCGCAGCACCGGCGAGGTGATGGGCCACGCTTCCGGGTTCGGCCACGCCTTCGCCAAGGCGCAGATCGCCGCCGGGGATAAACTCCCCACCGAGGGGACGGTGCTGTTCAGCGTCAACGACTACGACAAGAGCGCGGCGCTGAAATTGGGGCGCGATCTCGTGCGGATGGGCTTCCAGATCGTGGCGACGCGGGGAACGGCGGCGTTCTTCGTGGGGGCAGGGCTGCCAATCCAGCCGGTCAACAAGGTCAGCGAGGGGCCGCCGCACGTGGTCGACCTGATCAAGCAGGGGAAGGTCGACCTGATCATCATCACCCCGCTGGGGCCGGTATCGCACAGCGACGGCAAGGAGATCAGGACGGTGGCGGTGCGTTACAACGTCCCCCTGCTGACGACCCTGAGCGCGGCGCAGGCGGCGGTTCACGGGATCAGGCGGCTCCAGGAAAAGGCGTTGAGTGCGCGATCCTTGCAGGCGCACTATGCGAATCAGGGCGGGTAGCAGCGCACCCGGCGCAAATTTGACAGCATCGAACATAACGTTATACTTAGGGCACTATGGTAAAAACGATTGTTCACGCACACCATCATCATCATGAGACCAGTGTCATAAAGACCCGGTGGTGATTTTGCTGCGTGCGTTCGAGCAATAAAAGGAAGCCGACAACTTCCAGTGTAAGCAGACAAAACAAAAAGCCCCCCGAGGTCCGGGGGGCTTTTTTACTGGAAAAAGGAAAACGCCAAATGGACGAATCACTGGTTCGTTTTTCAATACCCAGCAAGGGGCGGATGGAAGAAGAAACGAAAGCATTCCTGGACGAGTGCGGGATGCGGATCGAGATCACCAACCCGCGCCAGTATTTTGCCCGAATCCCGGCGCTGCCAACGGTGCAGGTGCTGTTCCAACGGGCGCGTGATATCGCCCGGTCGGTGGAAGCTGGCGATGTCGACCTGGCGATCACGGGCTACGACACTATCGCCGATACGCTGGGTGAGGATCACCCGGAGCTGGTGGTGATCCACGAGGCGCTGGGATACAGCCATTGCAAACTGGCGCTGGCTGTTCCCTACGAATGGGACGACGTGGTCGATCTGAAATCGCTGGCCGACCGTGCCACCCGGTCACCGGAAGGGCTGCGCGTGGCGACCAAGCACGTCAACGCGACACGGAACTACCTCGACCGGCACGGCCTGGGGCAGATTCGGATCGTCAGTGCGGACGGCGCATTAGAAGCCGCCCCGTCGATCGGGTACGCGGAGTTGATCGCCGACATCACCTCGACGGGAACGACGCTGCGCGAAAACCTCCTCAAGCTGCTTGAGGACGGCACGATTGTCGAATCACAGGCGGTGCTGGTCGGGAATCGAAAAGCGCTGGCCTCTCGACCGGAGGTGCGCAACACGACTCGCCAACTGCTGGAATTCATCGAGGCACACCTGCGTGCCAAAGGCCATTATCTGGTGTTCGCCAATATGCGCGGGGAGAGCAAAGACGAAATCGCCCGGAGGATATTCGACCAGCCCGACCTGGGCGGTTTGCAAGGCCCGACAATTTCATCGGTGCTTACCCGGAGCGGAGACAGCGGCTGGTGGGCGATCAACCTGGTGATCTCACATGACAAACTCTACGACTGCGTGCGGCAGGTGCGGGCCGCCGGGGGCAGCGGGGTGGTGATCACCCCGGTGGTCTATATTTTCGAGGAATACCCGGAGCGATTTCGCAGGCTACTGAAAAACCTGGGACTGCAAGAGGAGTGGGGAGAATGAGCGAAGAACTGTTCGAAATCTATTCGCTGGAAGAAGCGCGCGAGAGCATTTTAAAGCGGGTGCCGCCGGACGAGTTCGAGGTGACCGAAGGGCTGATGGACGGCATCGAATCGATCTTCGGCGAACGGATGACGCCGGAGCAGG
>DAOUES010000261.1:0-2716 GCA_034430335.1 Anaerolineae bacterium
GACGGGACCACGAGCAGCCAGCCGGGTGACAGCGCGCCCCTTGTGGACACGACGGTCTATATCTCGGCGGACACCCTCAACACGAGCGATCAGCAGAACTCATGGCAAACCAAGGGCAACTATCAGCCCAGTACGGACAACCTGACGAGCCTTGGGTCCTATCTCAACACTTCCGGTCAGAACCTGATCTCCGCCACGGGCCAGTTGAGTCTCGGGGCCGCTGCGGACGGGGTAACCATCGACCCGCTCTATGCCGTAACAGCGGTGCCGTCGGACCCCACCCGCAACACGGTTACGACCCAGTTTGCCTATGACTCGGGGACCGTGACCACCACCACGTCCGCACCATCGACCATCCGAAGGTTTTTCCGCGGCCGGACAAACGCGCCCGGCAGCGCCTTCGGCTCGGTCTCCCACGCCGTGCACGATGCCCTGCACTGGCTCCAGCACGCCGAGGCCAAGTTCTACAATGACCTCTCCTCGGGCGGAGTCATTATCGCCTCGGCCGCAGACGGCATCAGCGTGACCATCAGCGAAGACATCATGAAGCAGGTAAACGGCGTTGCGCAAAAAATCACAGACACCGTCACCACTGTCGAGGAGTATGCCAGCATTGTCGTGAATGTCGTCGTGACCATCGTCGAGGAGTCCTTTATCTACCAGTTCATCGAGCTGCTGATCGCGCTGATCTCCCTGTTCCTCTATTTCGGGGACGTCCTCGACCTCAGCAAAAGTTTGAAGAGCCTTATCAAGGGACTGCCGGATACCACCACCTCATCCTACCCGCTGGCGCCTGTCGACACTGGTTACCCGTGGCAGGATAAATTGACCGGTTATGTCGGTAGCCCCAACAGCATCGGAAGCGATACGAGCCAGGCAAATGCCGACGCGGTCGTGGACGAAGTCGTTGACGGACTGCTCAATGCCGTATTGAATAATCCTTTCACCAAAAAAGTCCTGGATGAAGTCGTTTCCGCGATATCGCGTGCCATCAGTGCGCTCGAACCCACGTCCCCCGTACAGTTCAATATGGACACCTCGATCGTCGATGAACAGATTCAACTGTTCGAGGACTTTTCCAACGACGTCGATAGCCTGTTCGTGAATGTCACCGATGATGTGGTGAACTCGATGGTCAATCAGGTTGTCGCCGACATCGAGAATCCTCCACAGACGTATACGAACTTTACATCGGCTCTCGGCCAGCTCATGACCCAGGTGGAGACCGACGCGATGGATGCGGTGTACACCGCACTCGGACAACTGGTGGCAACAGACTCGAATTTGATTGACGAAATAATGACTCAGAGCGACTTTCTGGAACTCGATATCCCGCTGCTCGCCGATCTGTTCCAGTTGTTCGGGATCGGGGATGTCTCCGGCAACAAGGTCAAAGTGAACTCCGGGGATGCGATCAGCTTTCCTTTGGCATTGATAATATGGACCGCGATTTACATGGCCACCGGCAAGAGTATCGACGACATCAGCAATCTTATACCGTCTTCGCCCGGCGCACTTGCAGCGCCGCTGACCGGGACCAGCAATGACGATAAGCTCACGTTTGCATATTCAGTTGTCGCAGCGGGTTTGATGACGATAAACGGCGCGATCTGGTCGTTTATGCAGACAGAAGCTCCCAGTCAACGTACGACCGGTCCTTTGAGATCTTTGAATCTTCTTGGCGAGCTCGCCAATCTGGGCCGCTGGACTATGGGAACAGTTAAAACGGCCATCGAGTGGGATACCCAGCAGGTGAGCGTAAACTGGACAAAAGGGTATCTGCCCGTGTTTACGTTTTGCCGGACGGTCACCGCGATAACGAACTTCGGCGCTAAATCCTTGTCAATCAGCAAGCTACCGTTCGCGATTACGGCGCTGAATGCATTCCTGAACCTGGTGGCGATTGCCTGGTCGGTCGCTGACGGTGTAACAAACGACACATCAGGGAACGAGCAACTTGGAGAAGAAAACTGGGCCATTCTGGTCGGTGATGACGTCGGCCGGGGCGGCGCGTTCTTTAAGCTGGTCTATGCCTGGAAGTTTGGAACAGATGCAACGTACGCACAGGGTGAGGATTCTTTGGAGCTTTTCAGTGCTTGCGTGACCGGCTTACCCCTGGCCGGCTTTGGGGCCGCCGCCGAGGCAACGGGTTTCGAGAAATTAACTGCAACAGCACCGATGCCGGGATGCCTGCTGCCACCCCCCTATGCCATCAAACAATTGCTCTACCAGGTCGATGCGCTCAATATCATGCTGCCGAAACGGGCGAAATACAGACTGAAAACCCGCCTGATCCGTGAATTGCAGCGGGCACTGCAGGCGTATGCTCAAGGCGACTTGCAGAACAGTGCTTTTTATCTGGTCAACGTCGGCCGCACGATTGAATCGCTAAGACATGGCCGGCGCATCTCAGCAGCAGCTGCAGATCTACTGATCATGCAAATACAAGATATCCTCGATTGCCAAGGGGTAAAGGACGGTAAAATATTCAAACGAGGCCATTCACTGATCGATTCACGCGCCTACAATCGCCGGCTCCGTCCGAGATATCGGGGAAGATAGATCTGCCGTTACCGCTGATGGCCGGAAAGGCCAGAAGTCAGAGGTAAGAGGGCGGAGGGCGTGAAGGACGAAGGACCAGAGGACCCCGGTTAAATTCACTGCGTTCCTTTTCTCCGAAAAATTTAACGGGGCAAGCAGAGATCAGAAGATCAGA
>DAOUES010000262.1:0-2352 GCA_034430335.1 Anaerolineae bacterium
CAGCGAATCCCCCTGCTTGTCCTGGCCCTGATGATGGCCGGACTTCTGGGACAGCCGCTCGGCGCAAAGATCCAGCAGCACGTTACCACCCTGGGCGATCCCGGCGACCTGGAGATCGTCTCGATCAAAGAGGGCGGGCGGGGCCAGGTGACCTACCACCGCGTCGAAACACGATCGAGCTAAGGAGTTGTAAAGAAATAACTCCGCATTTTCCAAATACAGCCAAAATCAGGGCATTAAGTCCCCTCGCCATGAGGGAGAGGGGATTTAGGGGTAAGGGCATGATCAAAAAGGCGGGCTTATATTTTTACAGTTCCTAAGGATACAAATTCCTATGCTCGATCTCAACACAATCGCCCATCTCGATCTACCTTACGAGAACCTGATCCTGACCGGATTCCTGGGCGTCGGGAAATCGGCGGTTGGGCAGTATATTGCCCGCAGCCTGTCGCTTGATCTGGTCGACGTTGACGAGGAAATCGAACTCCAAGAACTGATGAGCATCGGGAAAATCCGGGAGTTATACGGAGACTCCCGGCTGCGGGCGCTGGAATACGAATTTTGCCGCCATGCGGCGCTCAAACGGCGGGCGGTGATCGTCGTGCCGGGGGCGGCACTGCTTGAAGCACGGACTTATGGCATTCTCAACCAGACCGGGAAAGTTATTGTGCTGGCCTGTGATCTCGGAGAAGCCCTGCGGCGAATGCATATCGCCAGCGAGCAGCGCTACCGCGATCCAACGCTGCGGCGGCGAATGATGAGCCGCCTGCGCCGTGAATATGAGATCGTCAACGACGAGCGGCTGCTCCAACTCGATACGACTCACCTGGACATTGAAGAGGAATCTAGTCTGCTGGTCGACTACTGGATGACAGGAAAGCCAAAAGGCGGGCACTTTCGATATGGCCCACCGCCGCAAATTGTACCACCCGAAAAACCGGTGGTGGCGGTGAATACCCGGATGCAGAACCCTAAATCCGGATCGGACTAGCTAACCATCGGCGGCGATCACGTTCTTGACATCGGGGAAGAACTGGCGAACGGTCCCCGCGATCCAGCCGCGCAGTGTGTGCGTAGAGAGCGGGCAGCCATCACAAGCGCCGCCCAATTCGACTTTGAGGGTCTGCCCATCGAACTCGACCAGCCGGACCCATCCCCCGTGATACTGTTCAATGTAGGCACTTAGAAATTCGATCAAGCCTTCCATGCGGGCCTGCTCATCAAGAGTGTCGTCCGGTTTGTAGACAGGAAGATCGCTCATGGGATTTCCTTCTTCAACTTTGCTTTACGAACGATACTAAAAGTATAGCGAATGCTAATCAGCGTCCCCACATCTATCACATAAGCTGCATTTTTGCCAGGCTGTTTGCCAGTGGAAGCAGTTTATTCCAATCGCGATTGCGGGCGTAGGCAACCGCAAGGGTTTCCAGGGCCAGCCGATCTTCCGGGTTGTCTTCGACCTGCGTCTCCAAAAAGGCGACAACGTTACCGGGCACAGGTTTGTCGTCGGTGAACAGGGCTTCGTAAGCTTTGCGAAGCTGCTTGACAAACGCCTGCATACGGGCATATTCGCGGCGCTCGCCGATCAACCAGCGGATCGTTTCGACCAGTTCGCCGGGCTGCAGCGGCTTCACCAGGTAATCACGCGCGCCGGCCCGCATCGCCTTGCGGATATCCCCGGCATCGTTGACGACCGAAAGCATGATCACCTGGGTGGACATATCTTCGTGGAGGATCGAGCGGGTCAGTTCGGCAGTATCGAGGTCGAGCAGGTCATAGTCCATGACGACAACATCGGGCTGGTGGAGAGAAACCAGCGTCATGATCTTGTCGTAAGGCGTTGCCCGCCCGACAATCTTGATATCTGAGGCAGATGTCAGCTTTTTGTCAACCTGATCGATGGTATCCGGCGTATCGGTGACAAACAATAACTTCGTGACGGCCTGGCTCATACAAACCTCCGAAGGCTCAAGCAGCAAGGTACAGGTGAGGGAGAACCTTCCAGTTGCAGTGTCGCCTTTTTTGGTCGGTTTGGCAAGCCGACATCCTGCTCGAAGCGCGGTCTGGCGGAGAGGAAACGGCGTCAGGTGGAGTTCACTCCATTTCCAGGAAGCCCCCACCTATGGGGGGGGTGGAATGGCCGGAGCCGAAGGCTCCGCCGGGCGCAGCCCGGATGGAGTGTTTAAGCAAACCGGTTCCCGAAGGGACAAAATCCCGGAGAAGCCACTACCTCTGGTAGTTGTTAGGGATTTTGAGGTTTGCAATTCACTTCCTGCCCATATACAACACAGTGTTTAAGCGCCTGAACATCGCGGCTGTGAACAAACGCCGTTACCTGGTCATTGTGCCGGA
>DAOUES010000263.1:0-2927 GCA_034430335.1 Anaerolineae bacterium
CTCGGCTGCCCGATCTATCCCAGCACCGGGATCGAGGAAAAGTGGTTCAAGACCGTTCCCTACGACTACTGCCAGATGACCGAGTTCCACCTCGGCGGCGCAGTCGTCGAAGCCGATTTCCTGGTCGATCTCGCCCACGTCAAGGGCCACCCGGCGACCGCTTACGGCGCGGCGATCAAGAACCTGGCGCTTGGCTGCGTCACCGGTGAAACCCGCTCGGCGATGCACGATGTCTCCCACTTCGAACCCTACTTTTTCAAGGATAAGTGCCCCGACGAAGCCACGCGGGTCGCGATCCGCGAGTCGTGCCCGTTCGGGGCCATCGTCGACGACAAGGAAGACCCCGGCGGGCTGCACCTGCATCACTTCAAATGCAACCAGTGTATGCGCTGCCAGGAAGCCGCGAACGGCGCGTTCGTCATCCGGCGCAGCAATTTCATGGCCTTCCTCGAAGTCAACGTCATCTCGACCAAACTGGTGCTCGACACCTTCACGCCGGGCAATGTGACCTTCATCAACATCGCCAACCACATGACCCCGGTCTGTGACTGCTTCGGCTTCACCGGGATGGCGATCCTGCCCGACGCGGGCATCTTTGGCTCGGACGACATCGTCGCCATCGAGCAGGCGACGCTCGACAGGATCGGCCAATCCCCACTCATCGAGGAGAACCTGCCCCGCTCGATGGAGATCGTCACGCGGGAGGGGCATCCCCTCCAGTGGTTCCAGGGGCCTGACAAAGACCCCTACGAGCAGCTTGAGATCGCCGAGCAGATGGGCCTCGGTTCGCGTGAATACGAACTCGTCGATGTCTTCCCGGTCAAAGAACCGGACTACAAGAAGGTGGTCTACATCCCGGCTTCGGGGAGATAACCGGCTTTACAGGGCAGCCGTTCAAGACAGGGCCTTCTTCGCCTCCCTGATCCGGTAGTCCAACTCGACGACCATCCGCACGAGGACGACTTCCTGCACATGGAGGCGTTCGCGTTCGGCGGCCATTTCATTGTATTCGTCGACGCTGGCGCAAAAAGCCTCGTGCCATTCGCGGTAGAATTTCTTGCGGTCTTCCTCGCCGAGATCGTCGGCTTGCAGGCATTCGGTATACCTGTTGTTGATCTCTTTCTGGCGATCAGCCGCGCTGTCCATCGACTTCCTGACCGATTCCCCGGCAGCCTGCACCGCTTCGAGATCGGCCAGTGTGCGGTTGCGCTTTACTTCCAGGTCGGCCAACTGTTGGGCCTTGTCTTCGTCCATCGTCATATCCTTTTTGGGTGGTGGATGTCCATCATTCTACCCGATCCGCCAGCGGCTGGCATGCGATCAAGCATTGTGCAAAAAGTTGCGATTGCATAACGCTCCTTGCCTCACATTCATTTTCCTGTAGACTAGTAATGGTGAAGGGACTGAGTTTAGGGGATAAAAACAAACGGGGTGAGTAAAACAGTAATACCTGATCGGACCGGTGCCCCATACCCAGGCGCTCCAGGATTACACCTATGCCGATTGCAATCATTCTCGGGTTTGCAGCGCTGCTTCATTATGCTGCCGCCACCTTATTCTTCCAGCGAGCGTTCAAGGCCAAACAGTTGTCCCCGTTTGGTCTGCTGGGCTGCGCTGCGCTGGCGTTGGGCGCGGGATATTCGGCCCGGTTTGTCGTTACACTGTCCTCTTCCGGCATCACCTTTCTTGACGTAGTCATCAGCATTACCAGCCTGTTGTCTTCCGGGCTGGCAGTGGCCGGTTTCGTGATGATCCGGGCGACGCCGGTAAAGGAAACTGCCCGCGCTATCGACTATCGCTGTTTCGGCCAGTTGTTCGAAAATCCGCAAGCCGGAATCGCAATTATCGAGGACGGCGCGATTGTTCATGCCAGCGAGCGGCTCTGTTCAATGATTGGCGTCACCTCCGGGGAAATCTCCATATCCGACCTCTCGGTGCTGATTCCCCCGGACGGCGAGGCGACGCCTATCGTCGAGCAGTGGATCGTCACCAGGAGCGGTGAGCGGCGCTATGTTCGCAGCAGCCGTTCGCCGATAGTCGATGCTGCCGGGAAAGCCGGTGAACTGGTTGTCGCCGCCGACATCACCGAAATCAAGCACACCGAGGACATCCTCAAGAAAAGCGAAGCCAAATACCGGTCGCTGTTCGAAGGGTCGACGGACGGGATATTCATCGAGACCTTCGACGAGCGCATCCTCGAATGCAACCGGGCTGCCTGCCAGATGTACGGTTACAAGCACGACGAGCTTCTCAACCTGACCGTCTCCGACCTCGTCGCCGACAGCCACCTTTCGGCAAAGGACCGCATCGCCGGACAGCTCGAAGAGGGGGAAAGCGTCTTCACCGAATCACGCGGGGTGCGAAAAGACGGCAGCGAATTCCCGCTGGAAGTCAGCACCATGGTGCGCACAATCGACGGGGAACCACGCATCGTCGCCTATGTCCGCGATATCAGCCTGCGCAAAGAAACCGAGCGGATGCTCGAACGGCACGCGGCGCACCTGCGCACCCTGCGCGAGATCGACCGGGGGATCATCGTCGCCCGGTCGGCGGAGGAGATCGCCCAGGCCGCGCTGCGCCGGATTTTCAGCCTGATGCCGAGCAGCCGGGCGGTTGTCCAGATTTTCAACGAGAACACCTCGATGCTGACCCCGCTCGCCGTACAGTCGGCGGCGAAGGGCAAACGCCGCCCCGACATTCCACCCACCGAACTCGACCGGAAAACCATCGACCGGCTGCACAATGGCAAAATCATCATCATCGACGACGTGGACGCGCTGCCGGAAGCAGAACGGGCCGGGGTCGTCTTTTGCGGAGAAGGCGTCAGGGCGTGCGCCAGCGCGCCGCTGTTGTACCAGGGACAACTGATCGGCGTGCTTAGTGTGGGGGCCGGTGAACCGGGCTGCTTTTTGCCCGAACACCACGAC
>DAOUES010000264.1:0-3456 GCA_034430335.1 Anaerolineae bacterium
CCATTCGCCTTGCCCGCAAACAGGTCGGTGATCTGGTAGACAATGGTCGGGAAGACGAACGGCTTTTCGAAATAGACGATCTCCTCGTGCTCGTCGAGCCATTCCTGCTCTTCCGGCTTGAAGTGAAACCGCGATGTCGCCGACATCAGCACCAGGAAGCTGATCTCCTTTTCTCCCGTGACGACGCGCAGCAGGTCTACCCCATTTCCCTCAATACTGAGCCGGTAATCGACCAGCAGCGCATCGAAATCCTGGTTCCTGACGACTGCCAGCCCCTCGTTGTAATCGCGGGCGACGGTCACGCTCGCCCCACAGATCGATTCGAGCAGCATACCGAACAGCACCGCATGCTGCTCGTCGTCGTCGACAATCAATAACTTCAACCCCTTCAAACGGTTGATGACACCCTTACGATCCTGTTTCATGATCCACACCTATAATTGCAAATGGTAGCTGACAGTAAAAACCGTGCTGATCCCACACCGAACAACACGCTCCGGGATATAATGAATGACCTATCCACCGCCCATTATAACACTGCCCATTATCGCATGTTATCTTGAATAGTACGGAATCCCCATCCGGCGCGGAGACTAAAACGATTGTTCGCACTCCGGTTGTATGCTAGACTGAAAGCAGTGAGAAAGGAACCCGTCGAGCCACATGAATCTACCATCCCGGCTGCGTGATGCACGCAATCTGTTGGGCATGCTTGATCTACACGAGATCGAGGCGGCTGTTGCCCAGGAAGCCCGCGCCCAGCTAGTCATTATTGGCCCCGTCAACTCGGGTAAATCCACCCTGTTCAACCAGCTCAAGGGACAGCGCGTATCCAGCGTTTCCGCGGTGCCGGGCACGACGAAAGTCCCGGTCAGCGAGCACTTTGGCCCCTTCTGGCTGGTCGATACGCCCGGCCTGGGCGAAGCGATGGGGGCCGAACGCACCGCCAGCGCGATGAACGCGCTCAACCGCGCCGATGTCGTGATCCTGGTTCTCGACGCCGCCGCCGGGATTCGCCAGGGGGATATCGACCTCTATCGCGATGTCCGGGCGCAGGGAATGGCGGTCGTCCCCGTCCTGAACAAGATCGACCTGATCAAGAAGGACCTGCCCGAAGTCCTGCGCGATGCCGAACGCAAGCTTCGCGCCCCGCTGATCCCGATCTCGGCCCAAAAAGGCACCAATATTGCGCAGCAGTTGATCCCTGCGGTGATCGACGCCCACCCCCGCATGGCGGTGACCATCGGGCGCAGCCTGCCGCATTTCCGTTCGATGGCCGCCCGGCGCGTAATCCGGGAATCAGGTATACTGGCTGCGGTTGTCGGTGCCGAACCGGTGCCCGGCCTTGATATCCCGCTGCTGGTCGGCGTGCAGGTCAGAATGATGATGCGGCTGGCGGCGATTTACGGCGAAACGATGTCCGCCTCCCGCGCCAGGGAGCTGCTCGGCGCAATTGTGGGCGGCGTGGCGATCCGCTACGGCGCGCAGGAACTTGCCAAGCTCGTCCCCGGCCCCGGCTGGGTGGTTGCCGGGGCCGCATCGGCGACCGGGACGGCGGCATTGGGACACACGGTCGTTGCATTTCTCGATCACCAGAAAACGCCGAAAGAACTGAGAGAATTCTACCGGCAAAAACGTCATGAACTACGGCGTTTGAAGAAGCGTCAGGCCAAAAAACGATGAACATTAGGTCACCCTTTGCCATCACCGGCGTAGGGTCACCTCGGCAGGTGCAGAAACGGCTCGGCAAACGGCAGTACCGGATTATCCTCGGTCTCTGGCTGCTCGCGGCAGCCATCACCCTGACGATCAACTGGAATCTTCCCCTCGAAGGGCGGGAGGGATTGTTGTTCTTCGCCCTGTTAGCCGGAATCTCGCTGGCCTTCAACGTCCGGCTGCCTGCGGGCGGAAACGGCGGCCTGGTCGAAACTGCGATCTGCACGGCGGCGCTGGCGATTGGATTCAGGCAGGCCACGCTGGTCGCCTTGATTGTCGCCATTCTCGGCGTCCCGATTGGCCGCCTGCTGCTGAACACCATTCCGCGCCTGCGCCGCTACCGGCAGACCCTCGCCATCGACCTGCTGCGCCACAACACGACGATCATTTTCAGCGTCATCCCTGCCGGGTGGCTGTTCGAACGGCTCGTCGTTCACGGCAGCGATATCATCACCCTTCAAGGCCATATCTGGCCGCTGGTAGTTTTCGGTTTTACCTACTTCGCCATCTCGACGCTGATCCTCTCCTTCTGGTTAATGCTGGGCGAGGTTCCCCTGGTCAAATACTATGCCCGTTTCTGGCTGCCCATTGTCATATCGTCACTGTTCAGCCCACTGATCATCAGTGTGGCGCTGTTCGTCGGCTACCGCCTCCCGGAGTTCATCCGCATGCTGGGGCTGATCCCCTATACCATCGGGGCGTTGTTATTCAATCGCATGCTGTTTTCCCAGCTTCACTTACTCGACCGTGTCGACGATCTCCATACGCTGAACAGCATCACCCAGGCATTGAACCGGACCCTTGAGTTCGACGAACTGCTGGCGACGCTCCACGACGAGATTTCCCTGCTGCTCGATACGTCGGGTTTTTACCTCGCCTTATACGACGAAGACTCCAACACCCTTTCATTCGAACTGCTTTATGCCAAAGGGGAGCAGCTTCCCCCCTCCACACGCCCCTTTGCCAACGGCCTCACCGAACACATCGTCCGCACGAAGGAAACGCTGCTAATCCCGCGTGATATTCCCGGTTTCGCAAAGAAACACAACCTCAACATCGAGGCATTCGGTGAGTCGGTGCTCAGTTTCCTCGGCGTCCCGGTGATGGTCGGCGAAGCGGTCATCGGCGTGATGGCCCTCCGCAATTACAGCGAGGTGTTCGCCTATAATGGAGACGATCAACGCCTGCTGGAAATCATCGCCGGGGCGACGGCGGTTGCCGTTCAAAATGCCCAGTTGTTCCAGCAGAGCCGCCGCCAGTCGGCGGAACTCAGCGCCCTGAGCCTGGTGTCGGCGCTGATCAGCGCCGGGCTGGATACCGATGTCGTCGGCGAGACGATCTGTAACCTCGTGATCCGGGTGATGGCCTGCCAGAAAGCCGCTCTCTTCCTGCTCGATCCCGACAAGAACACCGTCCGCATTGCCTACAGCATCGGTGTCAGTCAGAAATTCATCGACCAATCACCGAATATCGATGCGCAGCATTCCTCCAGGGCGCTCTCGGTTCGCAGGCGGATGGTGATCGTCACCGAAGACATTACCGAAGATGGGCGGTTTCGAGAAGAACTGGCGCTTTACCAGGGCGAAGGCTTCCAATCGGTTATCGAGGTGCCGCTGGTCCTCGGCGACGAGGTGATCGGGTCGCTGGCCGCCTACTACGACGAACCCCGCCATTTCCCGCCCAGCGATATCAACCTGATGCACACCCTGGCCGGGCAGTTGGCCGTCACCTTCGAGAATG
>DAOUES010000265.1:0-12273 GCA_034430335.1 Anaerolineae bacterium
CTGCGCTCGATATCGCCCGCGAGACGATGGCGATCAACGGGTTGGAAAGCAGCGATACAACCTACGTCAATGCGGATGTGTTTGCCCAACTGCGTGAATACCGGGAGGCAGAACGCGAATTCGACCTGATCATCCTCGATCCGCCGAAATTCGCCCACAACGCGAAGCAGGTCGAAAAGGCATCGCGGGGATACAAAGATATCAACATGCTGGCGTTTCAACTGCTAAATCCGGGCGGATTGCTGGCGACTTTCTCCTGCTCCGGGCAGGTTTCGCCCGATTTGTTCCAGAAGATCGTGTTCGGGGCGAGCGCCGACGCCGGGGTGCAGGCGCAGATCGTGAAGTGGCTGGCCCAGCCGGAGGATCACCCGGTTTTGCTGTCGTTCCCGGAGGGGCGCTATTTGAAGGGGCTGATCTGCCGGGTGATGCGGTAGGGGGTTATAAATGCCTGGGCGACCCCTACCGTCGAGGTCTTTGTCAAACCAGTAACGACCCGGCAGCGACCGAGATTATGAGAGCGATTCGTCCTTGTCTTGGTCTTCGGCGGTTTTGGCGAGCCGGGCGAGCTTGGCGCTGGTTTCGCGCCAGGAGATGCGGCTCAGGCCGAGCTTCTGGCGAAGTTGGTCGGAGGGCATGTCTTTTTGATAATCACGCAGGGCGGATGTCCAGCGTAAAGTTTCGAAAGACATCCGTTGGTGGCTGACTCCCGCCGCATCGGCAACATCGCGGAGGACGTATTCCAGATTGCGGGCGGTGCAGTCGAATATCTTGCCTTTGGGCTTCCGCTGTTCGAGATACTCGTCGAGGACTTTCAACCATTCGGGGGCAACGCTGATTTTTCGCTCCTTGTAGCGCATCTTGGGGTTGGCGTAGCGAATCCAGATGAAGGGCGATTTCGGGTCGGAGTGGTCAATATCCCTGAGCGTCAGTTCCATGCATTCGCTCTTTTTGATCCCGGTTTGCAGCAGCAGCGTGAGGAGCAGCAGCGGGCGGGCATCGGGTTTTTCTTTGTCGGTGCGCATTGACTGCGAGACGAGCAGCGCCTGCTCGACATCTTCGGGGAAAAGGACTTTGGGCAGCGGGCTGCTGACCGGTTTCTGGATGATCGCATCGGCGGGGTCTTTGGCGATGGCCCGTTCTTCATAAAGATAGCTGAAAAAATTCTTGAGGGTCGTCACGCGGCGGGCGTAGGTTTTCGGGCTGCACGGTTTGCCGCGTTCGGTGAGCATCCAGTGCAGGAACCTGTTCAGATCGTCGGTGCCAAGTGAGCCGATGGCCCGCTTTTCCCCGGCCCAGGAACCCAGCAGGTTGAGATCGCTCTTGAACGCCTTGATCGTGTGGGGCGAGGCACCACTGAGCTTCAACGCAACCAGGTAGAACTCGACCGCTTTGGTGAACGGCGTGTCCGGGTCGAGGGGGAGTTCGCCTTCCTGCTTCTCCTCCTGTGGGGCCTGTGGTTTTTCGCCGAACATGGAAAGCTGCGTGAAATCATCCATCACGGTGCCCTTTCCTTCAAAGTGCATCGAACGTGGAAGAAGATCGCTGTTTTTTCGCCGCAAAGGAGATTGATTCCGTTGTGCGCCTGGATGGAAATCGACCGGCTCTACGCCTTTTCGATCTCCATCACCGGGCAGTTCCGGTCAGTGGCACTGCCTGCTTTCTAGTCTAGCCAGAAAACCTCAGACAGCAAGGTGCTGATCTTATTCGTGTCGGGGATCAGGACAGAAGCGCCTGCCGACGTGGTATAGGGAGAGACATAATCGGAGTTGACCACGCCGGAGCGGATATCGTCGCGGGAGATGTCTTCGGCGAGGAGGGCGAGGCTGACTATTTCTTCAAGGGTCATGTTGGTGGTGATGCTGTCGCTCATTGTCTGGTAGAGCGCCGGAGATTTTTCGACGAGGGTGGGCAGCATCGAAAAACTGATGACCCGGTCACGGATGGCGAAGAGGATATCCTGCTGACGCTGGGCGCGGTTGAAGTCGCTGTCGGTATAGCGGGTCCGGGCGTATTTCAACGCTGTTTCGCCATCCAGGTGCTGCTGTCCGGCGGCGATATAAAACGGATCGTAGCCGTAGTACATATCGGGATAGTACGAATCGTAAATCTCTCTCGGTACGTAGATATCGATCCCGCCGATCTCGTCGACAAGGGTGACGAAAGCATCAAATTCAACCAGGACGTAGTAATTGACATGCACGCCGAGGTTGTACTCGACCGTATCAATGGTCAGGTCACCGCCGCCCAGGGGGTAAGCCGTATTGATGCGGTTGAGGCCATAGCCCGGAATATCGACATAGAGATCGCGGGGGATGGAAATCACACCGCCGACCTTCTCTTTAGGATCGACCATCAGCAGCATGATCGAGTCGGTGCGCGGGCGCGCGCCGCCGCGCTCGGACGGGCGCGTATCGGCACCAAGCAGGAGGATCGTCACGCGCTCTTCACCCTGCCAGGCATGCGCATTGCCGACGTCGAGCGTCGGGGCCAGAAATTCCGGGTTGGGGGTGGCGTTGGGGATGGCAGTCGGTATACCATCGTCGGCGAAGGGTGCAGACCCGACCAGATAGCGCAGAAAAAACGCGACAAGCAGACTCAGCGCAATCGTCCCGGCGAACAATCCCACCACACCAAAGACCGTGCCGATTGGCCCCAGCTTCGGGATGCGTGTGCGGGCTACCAGTCTGTTCAGGCTTTTCAACGGCCCTTGTTTGGGCAGCACAAGGCCGGGTCTTCTGGTGGATTTCGTTTTCCGGTGTGCTGGAGTCTGCTGTTCCATCTATTCCACTCTTCGATAGTCTTTACGGCTGGATTGTACCCGTTCGCCAGGTTTTGATACAATCCGCTCGCAGGTTTTAGCCGCCGATGTTGGGACATAAGTGCCAGTTCGAGGGACAATCGTGACTCAAACCACCCACAATTTTGACTCACTGCAGGATTATCCGCGAGCCGAATGGCGGGTGATCATCCACCGGGAAGCCGACGGCCCGCTCAATATGGCCGTCGACGAGGCCATCGCCGAAGCAGTCGGGGAGGGCGAAGTCCCGCCGACGCTGCGATTTTATGCCTGGTCACCGGCCTGCCTGTCGCTGGGATACGGCCAGCCCGCCGCCGATGTCGATTTCGGACGGCTGGCGGATCGCGGCTGGGATGTCGTCCGGCGGCTGACCGGCGGGCGGGGCATTCTCCACGTCGACGAACTGACCTATTCGGTCGCCGCGCCGGAAGACGATCCCCGGGTGTTTGGGGGTGTGGTGGAAAGCTACCGGCGCTTGAGCCAGGGCCTTCTTGCCGGGCTGGGGCGGATCGGTGCGCCGGTCAACTCGGAGCGGGCCGACGGGGAAGCGCGGAAGTTCAAAGGCGCGGTGTGTTTCGAAATGCCCTCCGACTACGAGTTGACGGTCAATGGGCGCAAGCTGATCGGCAGCGCACAGACTCGACGCCGGAACCGGGTGGTGATGCAGCACGGCGCGCTGCCCCTGTTCGGCGATTTGGGGCGAATCTGTGAGGCACTGGCATTCGAGAGTGAAGCGGAGCGGGAAGAGGCGCGTCGGCGGGTGCTGGAAAGAGCGATCACCCTCGAAGAGGCGCTGGGGCGGTTGGTGCCCTTCTCCGAAACCGTGCAGGCGCTGATCGAGGGGTTCGGCGAGGCGTTGAACCTGGATTTTACCGGGCAAGACCTCAGCGAAAAAGAAAAGTCGCGCGCAGAAGACCTGCGTGCGACCACGTATGCATCGGCGGAGTGGACGTACCGGCACTGAATTATGACCCGGTGACCTCCATAAAATCCTCGACGGCCCATCCGGAGCGATCTTCGTCTTCCGGGTCAACGATATACCACCAGATATAATCGTCCATCACGCGCGGGCCATCTTCGACGGTATAGGCTTCACCGTCGTTGGCGACAAAGAAATAGGTATATTCCAGCCCTGGCCCTTGCCGGACGGCCAATCCCGCCCCTTCGGTGCCGTTGATGACGATCTGATCGCCGACCTGGATCGGGGTGCCGGGATTTTCATCGGCAGGTTCTTCGGTAGGCGGCGTTTCTTCGGTTGGGGCCGTCTCGGCGGCTTCCTGTGTGGCGGCGGGCGGTGATTCTTCCTGCGTCTCTTCAGGAGCAGAAGCGCCGAGCGTCGGGGTGTTGGTGATCACGACAAAGATCGGTGTCGGGGATGCCCCCTGCGCGGTCGAGGCGCTGCCTTTGTTGGAGAGCACCACGTACCACATCCCGCAGGTGATCGCGGCAACGGCGAGGATCACGATCACGAATCCCCACCAGGGCACAGCCAGGCTCGCCCGGCCCGGATCGCGGCGCGATGGCGGTACGGACGACCGTGAAGTACCCGGTTTGCGCTTTGGGGTGGATTCGGCAGGAATCTCAGGGCGGCGGGTGACCTGAGTCGGCGCTTCTTCGGGCCGGGCCAGGCTTGGGATACGTTCCGCCGGTGGCCGGGAATCGAGCGGCACATGGCGGCGGGTATGTGAGGGATCGGGACGGCGTTTTTCGCTCATAATGGTGTATTTTTATCGTTTTTTGGCGCGAATGACAAGCAGGCTGAAGTCGTCGAAGGCTTCGGCGTGCCCCCGGTGAGATTGAACGACGTTGTAGATCGTGCGGGCGATCCGGTCGGCATCGTACATCCTCACACCGCGAACGAGGTTCGCCAGCCCTTCGCTGCCGAACGATTCCCCCTCCATATTGCGCATGTCGGTGACGCCATCACTGTAGATGACGAGCGAGTCGCCCGGCTCAAAGACGACCTGCTGCACTTCGAAGGGCGCGGTCAGTTCGGCCCACAGTCCGAGGAAGCGGCCTTTACCGCTGAGGAATTTGGTCGTGCCATCGCTCCGCACCAGGAGAGGCTCGTCGTGCCCGCCGCGAACGTAGCAGAAAGTCCTGGTTTCCAGGTCGAGCACGCCGTATATCGCGGTGACGAACATATCGTAGGTGGAGGACTCGATCAGCCCCCGGTGCACCGCGAGCATCACCTCGGCAGGATCGGCGATATGGCGGCATTCGGTGAAGAACAGGGTGCGGGCGACGGCCATAAACAGGGCAGCATGGGCACCTTTGTCGGAGACATCGGCGAGCAGCACGGCGACTTTGCCATCGTCGAGAACATGCACGTCGTAAAAATCGCCGCCAACCTGTCGGGCCGGTTCAAACATAGCCGAGAACTCGAACCCTTCAACGGTTGGGAGTTTGGTAGGCAGCAGGCTTCGCTGGGCTTTCGCTGCGACTTCAAGCTGGGCTTCGAGCGCGGCCTTTGCGATCCGGTCGGCCTGGGCCGCTTCGAGGTCTTCGTAGGCTTTCGCCAGTTCTTGATAGCGCTGCTCAAGGTCTTCGATGGCCCGCTGGTCGGTCTCGCGCACGATATCGATCATCGTGTTCAGGATGTTGCGGCCCATCGACGGGCTGGAACTGAAGACTTCATCAAAGTCTTTCTGGGAGACTTCCAGCACGGTGGTATCTATAATCGTGGTGACGGTCGCCGCGCGCGGCTCCCCGGTGATCAGCCCCATCTCGCCGAAATATTCACCCTCTCCCAGAAAGCCCAGCACGAAATCCTCGTCGGTGCCTTCCAGGTCACGGGTCACGGCGACTTTGCCTTTGGTGATCACGTAGAACCTGTCCGCCGGGTCCCCCTCTTTACAGAGAACCGTATTGGTCGGGTAGTTCATCTTGACGGCAACCGTGCGAAGCATATCGACCGCTTCGTTGTCAAGCCCTTTGAATGCTTTCCTGATAATCGCGGTATGGCCGGTTCTGCGTTTCATCACAGTCGTCCCTTTTTCCATTCCATGACCCGCGCAAGGGGCCAGGTGTTGACCACATCTCCGGCTTCCACCCAGCCGCGCCGGGCAGTCGCCACGCCGTAATGCATATTGGATAAACCCGCCGGACTGTGTGCGTCGGTGCTGATGGTCAGCCTGATGCCCATCTCGACGGCCCGCCGGGCATGATTGTCGTCCAGGTCCAGCCGGTGCGGGTTGGCGTTGATCTCCAGTGCGACATTCTCTTCGGCGGCAGCTTCGAAAACGGCATCCATGTCCAGGTCGGCGGGTTCCCGGTCGGGGATCATCTGCCCGCGCGGGTGGCCGATAATATGGACGTGCGGATTTCGGATCGCCTTGAGCAGCCGCCCGGTGATCTTGTCGCGCGGCTGGCGCAGGCCGGTATGGAGCGATGCCTGCACGAGATCGAACTGGGCCAGTACGTCGTCGTCATAGTCTAACGTACCATCGGCTTTGATCTCAACTTCTACCCCATGAAGAACGGTGAACGCCCCGCCAAGTTCGGCGTTGACCCGGTCGATCTCCTCGCGCTGGCGAGGTACATCGCCGGGGCTGATTCCCTGCGCCACGCCTAAACCATAGCTGTGATCGGTGATCAAAATATACTTGTAGCCCCGTTCCAGCGCGGCCTGGGCCATCTCCATGATGCTCACCGCGCCGTCGCTCCAGGTAGTGTGCATCTGGAGATCGCCTTTTATATCACCGAGGGTGATCAAATCGGGCAGGCGGCCTTCGAGCGCGGCGTCGATCTCGCCCCGGTCTTCGCGCAGTTCGGGGGGGATATAAGGCAGCCCCAGCGTCGCGTAGACCTGTTCCTCGGTTTCGCACAGGATTTCTTCACCGCCTTCGAGCGGCGTGAAGCTGTTTTCGCTGAGTGACAGCCCCTGTTTCAGGGCCAGTTCGCGCAGCCGGACGTTGTGATCCTTGCTGCCGGTGAAGTAGGCGAGCAGCGTCCCGAACCGCTCTGGGGGCAGCACCCGCAGGTCGACCTGCTGGCCGGAAACGAGTTCGACCGAGGCTTTGGTTTCCCCCTGTACCAGCACGCGCTGCACTTCCGGCTGATCGACGAACGCCTGCATGATCGGGGCGGGCGTCGCGCTGGCGATCAACAGGTCGATGTCGCCGATGGTGGGCCGGTAGCGCCGCAGCGACCCGGCGACCTCGCCGTGCAGCGCGCCGTCGATTTGAAGCAGGGCCTCCAACAGGCGATGGGCCGCCGGGTAAGCCTCCCCGATCGGGACGCGGTCGGTGCGCCGGGAGAGGGCCTCGATGCCTTCCAGGATATTTTCCTCGCTGCGCGCCCCCATGCCGGGGAGCGTCCGCAGTTTACCGGCTTCTGCCGCCTGTTTGAGCGCCTCGACGCTGGTGATATTCAGTTCCTTCCAAAAGAGAGCGGCGCGCTTTGGCCCCAGGCCGGGAACGCCGAGCATCTCGACCACACCGGGCGGGACTTCGGCGGAGAGGCGGCGATAAAATTCGAGATCGCCGGTCGTCAGCAGCTCTTCGATTTTTGAGGCCAGCGTCGCGCCGATGTGGGGGAGATCGGTGAGGGTGCCTTCCTCGTAGATGGCATTCAGATCGCGGGGAAGTTCGGCGATTGTCTCCGAGGCTCTCCGGTAGGCAAGCACGCGGTGAATGCTTTCGCCTTTCAGTTCAAGCATATCGGCGATTGTTCCGAAAATGGCGGAAACTTCCCGGTTGGAAACCTTGCTCATAGTCCGTTACCCCATGGGGTGCTGAACAGAGGTTGTTGATACCTGTACATAAGCTTTTTAAAGATGGATGTTTGGGCTTTGCCCAAACTCCTAAGCAACTGGGAAACCAGTTGCCGATGCCTGTACATCGGGATCAGTATACAGTCTGTGAGAAGGCTTGACAATACGACTCCAAGACAGTAGATTGAGATCATCATGTACAGCCCACCCGATCCCGAAGCGTTCAATGCGCTGGTTTGGGAACTCACCCGGCAGATTCCTGAGGGGTACGTCAGCACCTATGGACAGATTGCTTCGATGATCCCACCGCCCGATGGGGTCGATCTCCGGGCGTACCGGCGTTTACGGGCGCTCTGGGTTGGCCGGTCGATGGGCGCACTGCCCAACGGCAGCGATGTCCCCTGGCACCGGGTGATCGGTGGAACGGGTAAGATCAGCTTACCGGCAGGGAGCGCCGGGGCCGAAGAACAGCGTTTCAGGCTGGAAGGGGAACGGGTGGAGTTCGACGAGCAGGGTCGGGTTAATTTCGACTCGGTTGGATGGGATGGGCCACCTGAACACTGGCTGGCAAAGCACGGACTGCTTTCCCCGCGCTCTCTCAAACCCGGCAGACCGGGAACAGAACAACCCAGACTCTTTTAGACAATAACTGGCGAGCAACCATGCAGACAATACACGAATACGTTGGCAATATGCACGTCCACAGTGTCTACTCGGATGGCAAACTGACCCATGCCCAGATCGCCGAGGCGGCCATCAAAGCCGGGTTGGATTTCGTGATCGTCACCGATCACAATGTTCTCGTCGAAGGAATCGAGGGGTATTATGGCGACCGCCCCGACCGGCGCGTGCTGCTGCTGGTCGGCGAGGAAATCCACGACTCACGCCGTGTCCAGCGTGGCAATCACATGCTCGTCTATGGGGCCGAGGGGGAGATCGCCGCAAATGCGCCCAACCCGCAGAAGGTCATCGACGAAGCGAAGGAACGCGGCGGGTTTTGCTTCCTGGCGCATCCTGTAGAAGTGGCCGCGCCGCCGTTCGATAACTATGCTTACTCCTGGCAGAACTGGGACATCGAGAATTATGCCGGAATAGAACTCTGGAATTATATGAGCGAGTTCAAATCGTATCTGACCGGCAAGCTGGCAGCGCTGCGGGCGGCGTTCAACCCGGATAAATACATCAGCGGGCCATACCCGGGAGCGCTCGAACTGTGGGATAACCTGCTCATCTCCGGCAAGCGGATGAAAGTCATCGGGGGAGCCGATGCGCACGGCACGACTTATTCGATGGGGCCATTCAAGCGCGTGGTCTTCCCCTACGATTTCCTGTTTCAGTGCGTCAATACGCATATCGTGACCGGCGAGGCGATGACCGGTGACTTCCAGCATGACAAGATGCTGGTGCTGCGGGCGATCCGCGAGGGAACTTCGTATGTGGGGTACAGCAGGCCCGCATCGGCGCGGGGGTTCAGGTTTTCGGCGCAGGGGCACCAGGCGGTGGCGATCATGGGCGGGCGTATCCGGCTGGGGCACGGGGTGACGCTCCAATTTGTGACGCCGAAAGTGGCCGATATGCGGCTGGTGAAGGACGGCAAAGTGCTGGCCCAGGAAGTCGAGGGGACGCACCGCACGTACATTGCGCGGGAGACGGGAGCCTACCGCGTCGAAGTGTATATCCATTACAAGGGGAAACTGCGCGGGTGGATATTCAGCAACCCGATTTTCGTGGTGGATTGACAGGCGCACATCGCTCTACATTCTTTTCGCTGTTCGGGAAGGCGAACAAGGCCAGCCCTATCCCCAGGATGATTTCCAGCACAAAAGTAATGAGCAGCGGCAGGGTGCCTTTCTCAATTGCAGCGAACAGCAGCGAGCGCGCCCAGGTATTGATCGCCGCGTGAAAAATGATCATTATCAGCAGACTACCGCCGGTACGTTGATACAACCAGGTATAGATAAGGCTTTCCGCCAGAATGGAAGACATGAACCAGGCAATAGGTACCCGCGCCTGCACCGAATCGGGTATAAAGAACAGCGGCAGATGCCACAGCCCCCAGACAATGCCGACTATCAGTCCCGCCAGTCGATCACCCTTTGATTTCAGCAGGTGGGGGAGCAGATAGCCCCGCCAGCCGATTTCCTCTCCCAGCGGGCCGCCAAAGATCATAGTGAACAGGAAAAGCGGAATAACACTCACCCAGTTGATATTGCCGAAGAGAATCGACGGCGGCATCCCCCACAAGCTCGATAGCAACATCGCACACACGATAATCAACAACGGCAGAAACAGGGCTGCCGCATACCACAAGATCGAGACACGCCAGTGGGTCAATGGTTTGAACAGCCGCCCGATGCCCGCTGGACCATCGTCAAGGGCAGTCAACACGATGGCGGATAGTGACGGGGCGAACCCCCCAATGATGACGGAAAGAAAGACCGAAATGTATACCGGGCTAAATCCGCGAGCATAGGCGGCTTCAGGTATCCACAATCCCCATGAGATCAGGATGGTTAGCCCGAAAAAACGAATCAATGATAAATGACACGAGTCTCGTTGTTCGCTGCCGTTGATGTTCATTATGCCCCTGGCTGTTTTCTGATGTAAGAATCACTTGTCGCTGCTCATTATGGCTCTTTTCCCCACACTTTACATCTGAAACCACCGTTTTTTTCGATCCCCCGCCGATAGTATGCTATAATCACAGTTCTTTCGAACTGTTGTTCTGAGCGTGGTTCTGCGAGGGAGGAGCATGGCCAATTTTCAACTGGTTTCAGATTTTCAAGCTACCGGCGATCAGCCCGAAGCAATCAGGGGACTGGTCGAGGGGTTGAGCAAAGGCTACCAGCACCAGACCCTGCTGGGGGCGACCGGCACCGGGAAAACGTTCGTCGTTGCCAACATCGTCGCCGAGATCAACCGCCCGACGTTGATCATCGCCCACAACAAGACGCTGGCGGCGCAGCTCTACAGTGAGTTCAAGACCTTCTTCCCCAAGAACGCGGTCGAGTATTTTGTGTCGTACTACGACTACTACCAACCCGAAGCCTACGTCCCGCAGCACGATCTCTACATCGAGAAGGAAGCGACGATCAACGAGGAGATCGACCGGCTGCGGCTGGCAGCGACGGCGGCGGTGGTCAGCCGCCGGGATGTGCTGGTCGTCGCCTCGGTATCCTGCATTTACGGGCTGGGGAACCCGCGCACCTGGCTCGACTCGGCGCTGCAACTGCATACCGGGGAGACGATCCGGCGCGGGACGATCTTGCAGCGGCTGGCCGCCATCCAATACCGGCGCAATGATGTCGAGCTACAACCGGGCAACTTCCGGGTGCGGGGCGACACGGTCGAGATCATGCCCGGTTACAGCGAGGAAGTGTACCGACTCTCGCTGTGGGGCGATGACATCGAGCGCATCACGCTGGTCAACGCGCTGACCGGCGAAGTGATCGACGAACTCGACGAGATCATGGTTTTTCCGGCCAAGCAGTTCATCGCCGAGGGCGACATGATGCGGCAGGCCGTCGACGACATCGAGCATGAACTGGCCGAACGGCTCGAATTCTATAACGGGCAGGAACGCTACCTCGAATCGCAGCGGATCGAGCAGCGGACGCGCTACGACCTCGAAATGCTGCGCGAGATGGGCTACTGCGCCGGAATCGAGAACTACTCACGCCACCTGGATGGCCGCCCGGTAGGGTCCCCGCCCTGGACACTGATGGATTACTTCCCGGATGATTACCTGCTGATCATTGACGAATCTCACATGACCGTCCCCCAGATTCGGGGGATGTGGCGCGGTGACCGCAGCCGTAAAGAGACGCTGGTCGATCACGGGTTCAGGCTGCCGAGCGCGCTCGACAACCGCCCGCTGAACTTCGGCGAGGTGCAGGCGCGCATCAACCAGGTGATCTACACGAGCGCGACCCCGGCGTCGTTCGAACTGGAACAGAGTGCGCAGGTGGTCGAGCAGATCATCCGCCCGACCGGGCTGGTCGACCCGGAGATCGAGGTCAAGCCGGTCGAGGGGCAGATCGACGACCTGCTGGGGCTGATCAACGAGCGAGTCGAGCGCGGGGAGCGGGCGCTGGTCACCACGCTGACCAAGCGCATGGCCGAGAAACTCTCCGACTACCTGATGGAGATGGGCTGCAAGGTTCACTACCTGCACAGTGAGATCGATACGCTGGAGCGGATCGAAATCCTGCGTGACCTGCGCCTGGGCGTCTACGATGTCGTGGTCGGGATCAACCTGCTCCGCGAGGGGTTAGACCTGCCGGAAGTCTCACTGGTCGCCATCCTCGACGCCGATAAGCAGGGCTTCCTACGCTCCGATACGGCGCTGATCCAGACGATTGGCCGCGCTGCGCGGCACGTCAACGGGCGGGTGATCATGTATGCGTCGAAGATGTCTGACGCAATGAAAACCGCCATCGACGAGACGAACCGCCGCCGGGCCAAGCAGGTCGCCTACAACGAGGAACACGGCATCGTGCCGACGAGCATCGTCAAAGAGATTCACGACCTGACCGAGCGTGTCCGCGCTGAGGTGGAACAGGCCGCGCCGGGCTACGAAGTGGGCGATATTCCCCGCGACGAACTGGAGAAGCTGATCGCGGGACTCGAAAAGGAAATGAAGCAGGCGGCGAAGAACCTGGAATTCGAGAAAGCGGCAATGCTGCGCGACCAGGTTTTCGAACTGCGCGAATTGGCCGTCCTCAAGGCGACCGGGCGGCGTGATGTGCCGATCTGGGAGCAG
>DAOUES010000266.1:0-7810 GCA_034430335.1 Anaerolineae bacterium
CAGGGCCGTGACAGTCGCCACGACCCTGCTGTTATCTAGAGATGGTTATCGATTACTCGCCGATCAGCGCGTAGGTGCCGGATGCCTCACCACTTGCGCAGGCCAGCGCCGCCCCGTCGTAGGGCTGAAGCGGCAGAAGCTGGGCGATCTCGTCGGGGGTGAGCGTCGTCACGTAGGTATCGAGGCTCTCCCACCCGCCCATCTCTTCGTTCCAGTAGCCCATTTCATAGGTCGACGCGCCTTCGGGAACCGGGAGGCAAACCAGCGCCGGGACGGACAGCGGTTCGCCGTCGCCGACCATCCAGGCAACCCCGTCGCCCAGCACGCTGCCGGACAGTTCGTCCACCGGCACCGCGTAGGCATCGACCGCCGCGCCCTCCGGGACGGCGTCGCCGAGCAGGACAAGCCGCGCAACGAAGTTGGCCCCCGGCAGGTTCATGTCTTTGTCGAAGACGTAGAACATCAGGAAGCCGTCGCCGCTGCCAAACTGGGCCAGTGTAGCGGCCAGCAGCGCCGAGAAATCGTAGGTGGCAGCCGGGATATCGCCGGAAACGCCAGCGCCGGCAGTTCCGCCGCTGCTGCCGCCTTTATCCGCCGGAAGTTCGATGCTGATATGGGTATCCCAGGCTTCGCGGTTCAGGGCGGTGTCCGTCCCGTTGCCGCCGTTGAGCACGTCGACACCCCCGCGACCATCGACGGTATCGTCGCCGTCGCCCGCGTTGATGTCATTGTTCTGGGCATTGCCCTGGATGAAGTCACTGAAGGCCGTGCCGATCACATTCAGGAAATCGCCGATGAGCGTCAGCAGCAGGTTGCCAGAGGCATCTCCGCCGACGTTCTGTTGGACGCCCTTGTTCTCCAGGTCGATGTTCACGCCGAAAGGCAGCGCCGAAAAGTCCAGCGTGCCGTTGTCGTGTGCCCTGAGGGTCGCCGCGCCGCGTGCATCGACCTCGAAAATGATCACATCATTGGCACCGAAACCGGTATCGATGTCGTCGTCCTCGAGCTGCCCGCTGATCATGATCGTGTCGGAACCCAGGCCGCCGTTGACGGTATCCGTGCCGTCATTGTCGTTGAGCATGATCGTATCGTCGCCAAAGCCGCCGTCGATCGTGTCATCCCCTAGGCCGCCATCAAGGGTGTCATCACCAAAGCCGCCATTGAGGGTGTCCGCCCCGTTTTCGCCGTTGAGGGTGTCATCCCCCAGGCCGCCGTCGAGGGTATCGGCCCCGCCGCCGCCGTTCAGCGTGTCATCCCCCAGGCCGCCGTTGAGGGTATCAGTTCCGCTGCCACCGTTGAGGGTGTCATTCCCCAGGCCGCCGTCGAGGGTATCGGTTCCACCGCCGCCGTTGAGGGTGTCATCCCCCAGGCCGCCGTCAAGGGTGTCGTCCCCCGCGCCGCCGTTCAGCGTGTCATTCCCTGTGTTGCCGTTCAGCGTATCGTTACCATTACCGCCGATAAGCCGGTCGTCGCCACCAAGACCATACAGGGTGTCGTCGCCATCGCCGCCGTCGAGGACGTTGTCGTCGCCATTACCGATCAGTGTATCGTTTCCTGCACCGCCGTCGACATTTTCGACGTTGGCGAGCGTATCGCCGCCGGTGCCGGCGGTCGTGCCGGCGTTGAGGTTGACGGTAATATCGCCTGGCGCGGCGGAAGCGTCATAGGTATCGGTGCCGTCGCCGCCGTCGATTGTGTCAGCGCCGAGGCTGATCTCGATGGTGTCGTTCCCATTGCCACCGTTGATTGTATCATTACCGGCACCGCCGTTGAGCGTATCATTGCCATTGCCGCCGTTCAGGGTGTCGTTTCCGAGGCCGCCGTTGATCGTATCTCTGCCGCCGTCACCGTTCAGGGTGTCGCTGCCGGTGCCGCCG
Organism: Anaerolineae bacterium; assembly: GCA_034430335.1. GTDB lineage: Bacteria > Chloroflexota > Anaerolineae > Aggregatilineales > UBA3940 > JAFGOY01. The sequence goes on from DAOUES010000266.1 coordinate 1,878, forward strand.
TCGATCGTATCGTTGCCGCCGCCGCCGCTGACCGTGTCGTTGCCGCCCCCGGCATTGACAGTGTCATCAGCGCCATCGCAGTTGATATTGTCATCGCCCCCCGTAGCAGCGGGGGCACAGGCTGCCCGGACCGGCTTGACGGTTGCCGCTGCGCTCAGGCACAGCCCGCCGATCACGACGAATGCGACAAGACACAGAAACAGCTTATACTGCCTTTTATTCATAATGATTCCTCACTGGATAGATGTTCCCTGGCCTTATATAGAGAATAAGTCCATCTTCAAAATTGAGATTTCCCCCAAGTATAACCCCTTTTTGCATGATGCCCGACTCCTATCCTTTTCATTTCGACGATGTTTTCATGAGAAATTCATGAAAATCGGCAAATAACCGCCGCGTATTCACGTTGGGTCAGGCATTGTGGTCTTTTATTACGCCGGTTTCCAATCGAAGACTGCTGGCTGCCCGGCTATGCCGCCAGCAGTGTGAACAGGAGATAGATCGCGCTCGACCACATCACCACCGCCGAGGCGCGGTCGAGCCACTTCCTGACGCCTTCGAAATGCCCGACCAGCCGCCCGGCGGTCATCAGGCCGAAGAACCACACCCACGAGTTGATCACGCAGGCCGCCGCGAACGCCGCCCGCGCCGGGCCGGTGTAACTCAGCGAACTCGTCCCGATCACGCCGATGGTATCGAGGATGGCATGGGGATTGAGCAGCGAGATCGACACGGCGAACAGCACCTGCCGCCCGACCGGCCAGCGGGCCGCGTCACCGGCCTGATCGTCGCCCGCGCCGCCGCTGCGCGACGCTGCACTGCGCCATGTCAGCCAGCCGACCACCGCCAGAAAGACGACCCCGACGATCAGCAGCACGCTGCGGAACCAGGGGATCGCCAGCACGACCACCGACACGCCCAGCACGGCCAGCAGGATCAGCAGCGTATCGCACAGGGCGGCGGTCAGCACGACGGGGATCGCCCGCAGCCAGCGCGGTTGGGCTGCCCCCTGCGAAAAGACGAACGCATTTTGCGGACCCAGGGGCAGGATCAGCCCGAAGGCGAGAACAAATCCATGAACGAAGGCGGTTAGCATGGCGCTGATGATAACCTGGGGGGTTTTGATGGGCAATCGGCGGGACAAAAATAGAGGATATTGGCCCGGTGCTTCAGCGCCGGGCTTCAGTGCCGCTGTTTACCTATCCGAAGTTCGTGCAGCGAATTTACGGATAGGTGTCGCAACCAATCCCGCCGAATCACGTTGATCATGGTGTGTACTGCAACAAGGAGGCTGACCGATGACTGTTCAATCGACACGCATGTATTCGCCGCTGGCCCCGGCGCTCCCCCGCCGGGCCGATATCGCCCTGGTGCTGGGCGCGAGCGCCTTCGTCGCGCTGATGGCCCAGGTCGCGATCCCCCTGCCCTTCTCGCCGGTGCCGCTCACCGGGCAGACCTTCGCCGTGCTGCTGGTCGGCGCGGCGCTCGGATCGCGGCGCGGGGCGCTGGCGATGTCCGCCTACCTGCTCGAAGGGCTGGCCGGGCTGCCGGTCTTCGCCGGGGGGATGGCCGGGCCAGCCGTGCTGATCGGGCCGCGCGGCGGCTATTTGATCGGCTTCGTGGCGATGGCGTGGCTGGTCGGCTGGCTGTCCGAGCGCGGCCTCGACCGCCGCGTCGACACGGCGCTGATCGCCTTCGTGCTGGGCGAAGCGGCTTTGTACCTGTGCGGATTATCGGTGCTGGCGATCTTCGTCGGGGTGCGGAATGCGCCCGCGATGGGTTTATTTATCTTCCTGCCCGGCGACGCGATCAAGATCGCGGCGGCGGCGCTGACGCTGCCCGCCGCGTGGCGGATCGTGGGGATGGTTCGCAAAGATAGTTGATAGTTACCGGGAGCGGCGGCAGGCATTTCCCCCGCCTCGCCGCCGCTCCGATTGTGACCTTGTGGAGCAGACCCCCTTCGACGGGGCTGCGCCCCGCCGCTTCCCCCTTTCAGGGGGCAGGTGGCCGACTACAGGTCGAGCGAGGGGTTTTTTACCGCTGCCAGCCTTCCGCAATCGCCCCGATCTCGTCGTACACGCCCAATAACGCTTCCTTCTTCGCGTGGCCTTCCCCATCATTCGGGAACACCAGCGGGAACGTCCCCAGGATATGCTCGAAGTCGTCCCGGCTCAGGCCGTAGAGATGCGCCACCAGCGCGTCGATCTCGTCCCGCAGCCGTTGACGCTCCGCCGGGTCGATAGCCCCCGATGAGTCGTCCCAGGCTTCGCCCATCACTTCCTGCCACAGACCGGCGAAATCGGCGGTGGTGCAGGTCAGCCGCGCCGCGCGGGGCACCAGCGCGTCGAAGTACGGGTTGCCCGGCATGAGTCGGGGCATAGGGAGTTGGTACACATAGAACATATTGAGATGTGTACCAATTCTTGGGCGCACGAGGTAATCTTCGCAAAAACTGTTGACCACAGCCAGCACGAAAAGCATTTCGGCACCCTGCAACTGTGTCTCGACGATGCCGGTATTGCCAGCAAAGACATTCGGCGGCAGTATAGCACTAATAAATGTGCGCTCATCGGTGCCACGAGCAATATCACGAAATACCAGGCGCGGGCGCTGATAATCCAGCGATTGATTCTCGTCCGGCTGCTGCCTCAAAAGTGCGGCTCGTCCCTTTTCACCCTTTATCCAATAACGCGGTTCGCTGAAATACGGATCGTACTGGTGGAACATTTTTCCTTCGTAAAGCGGTAAACCGTGACCCTGCGTGTCGAACAAATCTCGGTCATTGGTCATATGGAATTCTGCCGTAAAACTAGCGTTCCAAGCATCTGACGTTTCGCCAATAAGCGGCCAGTTACCATAAATCTGTTCGGTGATTTCATAGTCCCTATGTGTCTGGAACTCCATAAAACTCAAGCTGTCAGGGCTGAATCGCTCAATTGAATCTTGACGTATGCTGATATAGTTATCCGGGTTCGAAAGAAAGGTTGATAGTTCTTCAGGCTTTGGGACTGAATACGGATCAATCCTGAATACCGCATTAAAAGTGTCTGACCTTACGCCCCGTTGGGCGACCAACTGTGCAATTTTGAACGAGCGATGAACACCTACAAAATACGGTGTACCCCCGGACGGCCCATTAGTAAGGCTAACCAGCGATTCAATATGCCCCTCATTCAGCAGCATTTCGCGCAGTTCTTTCGTCCCCAGGTCGGTGTAAATGCCGCTCGGCACCACGTAACCCAATCGCCCCCGGTCGGCCAGCAGGTTCCACACCCGCTCGACGAACAATTTGTGCAGCGCCGTATCGCCCCGGTACTGGCGCGTATACCCGGCGGCGTCCGCCTTGTAGAACGCCGCGTTCTCCTCGATCCGCGCCTTCTGCGCCTCCCACCCGTCCCTGACCAGCGGGTCGCCGTCCAGTTCCCTGATCCGCGCCTCGACCTGCTTGCGCGGCGTCTGCGGGTGCTCTATCGCCGCGTCGAACTGGGCGTAATATTCGCGTAAGTCCGGCTTGACGATCTCCCAGGGCGGGTTCCCGACGATCACGTCGAAGCCCGCGCCGTCGCCGAGCCACTGCCCGTTCTCGTCGACGAAACATTCGGGGAAGGCGGCGGCCCAGTTCAGCGGGCGGCGGGCGGCGGCGTCCTCGAAATGCGCGGATAGATGATCGTTGAGCGTCGCGTTTACCCCCGCCTCGATCTCCTCGATCTGCGCCATCACCGCGTCGTCGTGCGAGTTCTGTGCAAACTGCACGCGCAGGCGGCGCAGGTCAGCGAGCGCCGGGGCGATTTCCCCGCCGTCGACTCCCTCCGGCAGCCGGTCGAGCGTCCCGATCAGCGCGTTGCCGCACTTGACGTTCTGGTTCAGGATCAGCGGCAGCTTTTTCCTGCTGCCCATCCGCCGCATGTCTTCCATCGCCCGGAAGATCAGGTTGACGGCGGCCAGCTCCGCCGCCTGCGGGTCGAGGTCGACGCCGTACAGGTGCCGTTCGAGGATCAGGCGCGGGTAGTCTTCGAGATAGGGCAGGTGGGCGTTGGTGTAGGTATTTTTGACGCCCTCGATTTCGAGCGGGCTGATCCCTTCCGCCGCCCGCTGATCGCCGTAGTCGTCGGCCTCCTGCCGGATGCGGGCGATCTCCGCGCGGTAGAAATCGGCGAGGACGGCGTAGGCGTAGATCAGGAACGAGCCGGAGCCGCAGGCCGGGTCGAGCACGCGCAAATGTTTGATCTCGTCGTAGCGTTTGCGCTGTTCCCCTTCGATAGGCTCGCCGTCCGGCTTCCCGTTCGCCGTCCCGTAGAGCGTCCGCCCCAGTGAATGGTCGACCAGGTAGCGGACGATCACCTGCGGGGTGTAATAGCTGCCCTGCTTCTTGCGCGTTTCCAGGTTCGAGCGCGTCCCGATCTGCCCGTCGACCTGCACCAGCGCCATACCGAGATACTGCTCGTAGGTGTTGCCCATGATGTCGGCGGGCATGGCGCGGTAGCGGGCCTCGTAGAGCTTGTCGACCAGCCGGGCGACCAAATCCTCGTCGAAGTCGGCTTCGTGGTCGATGATGTTGTCGTAGGCGAACAGCGCCGAGTTGTGCTGCTCGTCGAAGCGGCGGAAGAACTGGCGCATCACGATGTTCAGCGAGAACCCGTAATCGCTGTTACGGTTGGATTCGATCAGGCTGCGCAGCGTGCCCGGCTTCAACACGAAGTGATCTTCGGCAAAGCGCGCCACTACCAGCCGGTCGAGGAAGCGCTGCACCACGTCACGCAGCAGCGGCAGGTCGACCCGGCTGCCGTCGTCGACGAACGCCCAGCGGTTCGCGCCGGGGTGGGCGATGATGCTCTGGGCCAGCAGTTGGCGGTATTCGTTGATGAAGCTCAGGTAGTCGGCATCGACATCTTCGCGGTGGCGCTGGCTGCTCAACCGGTCGAGTTCGCCGTTCAGGATGCATTCGTAGGATAGCTGCCAGAGATAGTCGAACTGCGAGACGTAGGCCGATGGAGTCTCGAACGACAATACCAGCCAGTCACGGCGGGCGTTGAACTGGCGCAGCTTTTCGAAGTTGGTCAGGATCGCCCAGGTGCCGTTGTTCTCGAACGCATAGTTGATCGCCTGCTGCTCCTGCGGGGTGCGGTCGGCGGCCATGCCGGGCAGGGTCAACTGCCCCGGCGTCACGATCCCGCTGACCGTTTTGCGCGCCTCCTTGAGTTCCCTGATTACCCCGAACCGCTTGGCCTCGACGAAGATCGTCCCGCCCGCTTCGGGAATCAGCGTCAGGTCGGGCCTGCCCGCTCCGGTGTGCAGTTCCTTCATGTAGCGGTGCGGGTCGCCGACCGGCCAGCCCAGCGCGATCAGAAGCGGCTCGACGAACTGCGTCACCACGCTGGCCTCGGTCATGTTGTCACGGGTTTCGGCGTCGAGGCCGTTATACATTTCGATGATTCTTGCGATCTTATCCTGCGCGATTCGCTGTTCGGTTGAGACCATTCTTTCGACCTTTTTTGGTGGGTTTGATAGTCATGCCGGGATCAAGTATATGCCAAAAGCCGCGTCCGGTGTAGTCGGCGCGGCTTCGACATGTTGACGGCCCGCCTATCCAGCCGGGCGCAGGGTCAGGCCGTAAAGCACCCCCAGCACCAGCATCTCGATCAGCCCCGCGCCGAGGCCGTAGAGAAGCGTCCCGGCGGGCACCTTGAACATCATCCAGTGGGTCGCGGTGTACATCACCACCCGGAAGAACCAGATCAGCAGCCCGTAGCTCAACCCCTTGATCACGCCGCTCTGCCCCGGCAGGCTCTCGCGAAGCAGCAGGAAAATCCCCGCCATCGCGAACCCGTACACCAGGTCGATCACGATCCCGGCGGCAACGTTGATATCCGTCCGCATGATCGGCTGGTAGACCTCGTACCACTTCCGCGCCAGCGGATTGGCGTTGATCAGCC
>DAOUES010000267.1:0-2322 GCA_034430335.1 Anaerolineae bacterium
ACCTACAAAACCGCGCCGCTTGCCGAGATGTGCCCGGCGGTGTGCGCGTTCGTCAACGACGAACTCGACGAGGCGGTGCTGGGCCGCCTGGCCGATCAGGGCACCTGCCTGATCGCGCTGCGGGCGGCGGGCTTCAACAACGTCGACCTGGAAGCGGCGGAAAAGCTGGGGATCACCGTCGTGCGTGTCCCGGCCTATTCGCCCCACGCGGTCGCCGAGCATGCACTGGCGCTGATGCTGGCGCTGAACCGCAAGATTCACCGGGCGCATGCCCGCGTGCGTGAGGGGAATTTTTCGCTGCAAGGGCTGCTTGGCTTCGATATGTATGGCCGGACGATGGGGATCGTCGGGACGGGGCGGATTGGCCGGGTGATGGCCGAGATCATGTGCGGCTTCGGGATGCGGCTGCTTGGCTATGACCCCTACCCCAACGAGGAAGCGAAGAAGCTCGGCATCGAATACGTCGACCTTGAAACGCTGGTCGCCGAGTCGGATATCATTTCGCTCCACGCGCCGCTGACCCCCGACACCTATCACCTGATCGACGCCGAGATGCTCAAAAAGACGAAACGCGGCACGATGCTGATCAACACCAGCCGGGGGGCGCTGATCGACACCGAGGCCGTAGTCGAGGCGCTGAAAGACGGGCAGGTCGGGTCGCTGGGGCTGGATGTCTACGAGGAAGAGGCCGACCTGTTCTTCGAAGACCTTTCCGACAGGGTCATCCAGGATGACGTATTCTCCCGCTTACAGACCTTCCCCAACGTGATCATCACCGGGCACCAGGCGTTTTTCACCGAGGAGGCGCTGCGCGCCATCGCCGAGACGACGTTGAACAATATCAGCACCTTCGAGGAGTTGGACGCCTGTGGTGAAGACGTGACGGTCGAGGCGTTGAAGAACGTCGTCAAGGCCAAGCGATAACCCGGCATCCCCGATCCCATCTCGCAGGCGCGGGGCCGAAATTTATTGATCTTGAAAATTCCCGCCGGTCGGGGGTGCTATAACACACTTGAACGCAGGTTCGGCTGACATGAGGCACCGACTTGGCTGATAACCGGACGAGACGGCCAATGAAATCACCATCTGGCGAGAGTAAGCGCCGTCCACTGGCTGCATTACTTGAGCGATTCCGGCATACGCCGCCCGGCGTGCAGGACGAAACCGCCCGCCGCGCGCGCCTGGTGAACGTCATTGGCCTGACCGTGTTCTCCGGGGCGCTCCTGATGCTGGTCATCGAAACGGTTACCCTGGCCTTCCACCCGGAGTTAAGTTCAATCATACCGGTCAGCGACCTGATCTTCGAGTTGGCCGCGGTCATTGTCGGCGGGCTGGCCTACTTGTTCAACCGCCGGGAACATACTCGGCTGGCATCGTGGCTGATCGTCCTGAGCCTGCTGGTCGTAGTAATGGCAAAGGACTACACCGAGGGGAATCCTTACACCGATCCGATAGGGGCAGTCGTGCTGATCCTGGTGGTCGCTGTCGCTGTGGTCGTCCTCGATACCGGGGAAGCCTGGCTGGTATTTGGGCTGGCCTTTGCCCTGTACTTCACGATGGCCCGCCTGTGGCTGGCCGGGCTTCTACCAGAGCCGATTGACAGGGAACCACGGTCGGCGATCTCCTTCACACTCCTGGCCTGGCTGATTGTCAGCGGTGTCATCTTCGCCATCATCGCCTCGGCGCAGAGTGCTTTGCGGCGTTGGGCGGAGATGCTCGAACAGGAAGTCGCCGACCGTACCGCCGAGTTGCAGCAAACGAGCGAGCGGTTGGCGGTTATCGTCAACAACACGCCTGACGCCATCTTCCTGTTGTCTCTGGACGGGACGATCCGGCAGGTCAACCCGGTCTGTCAACTGTTGTTCGGGTATGGCACCGGCTGCCTGGAAGGACGCCCGATGCAAACCCTGCTGGCCTCCCACGACCGCGAACAGTTCGGGGCCGGGTTGGTGGGTGTGGCCACTCACCGGCAGACCGTGCGCATCGAAGCGACCGCCCTGCATCTGAACGGCTCGACCTTTGACGCCGAACTCGCGATAGCCCCTGTTCAGGGAAAAGATGGCCTGACGGCGGTGGTGTGCAGCCTGCGCGATATCAGTGAGATGAAGACCGTCGAACGGATGAAGAACTCGTTCCTCTCGACGGCGGCCCACGAACTCCGCACGCCGCTGACCAGCATCCGGGGGTTCAGTCAAATCCTGCTGACCCGTAAACTCGACGACGAGCGGAACAAACGCTACCTCGAATTCATCGACCGGCAGTCCCAGCAGTTGGAGCGGATCATCGACAGCCTCCTCGATGTCACGCGCCTGGAGTCCGGGC